>JBBQPV010000219.1:0-4622 GCA_038216925.1 Bdellovibrionia bacterium | reverse complement strand
TTCCAGAGACGGTGGTGGTATTTTCATTTAGCAAATATTCCACTGCACCAATAATATCGGATACCTGTGCCAGTAAATCTTTGTCCACCCGCTCAACAACATTTTTATTTCTAGAAACTGAAATCAATGCAGGCCGAATGCAATTGACCCTCACACCTCTTTTAAATACTTCACGGGCTAATACTTTCGTGAGGGTTTCAATTGCGCTCTTAGCTACCGAATAACCCGCTATGGCCACCGAACTACCCTCTGCGGCCACTGAACTAAAATTTATAATTTTTCCATGACCTCCCGCCATCATCTTTTTAACCATACAGTGAGTCAGATTAACGGTGGGATAGAGTTCATCATTGAGGGACTTATGAAATGCTTCAACAGGTTCCAGGGAAAAAAAAGACATTTGCCCCAAAGTAGTCGCATTGACAAGAACCGAGGGCGCCGCGGATCTCCAATCCTCAATTTCTTTACTAAGACGTTCAGTTTCATCAATGACAGATAAGTCCCCTTTAAAAGTCTTTACCCCACCGGCGGAGAATTTTTCAAGCTCGCCCAATGCAATAAAGGCCTTCTCATCATTTGACCGGTAAATGAGTGCCAAATCATATTTTGAAACCAAAGACTTTGATATTTCAAAACCTATTCCAGAAGTTCCACCACTGATCACACAAAGAGGTCTCATTTAGTCCTGCTTCTTTATAATATACGCTGCGTTTAATCCACCAAACCCCATGGTAAGTCCCAGGCTTCTTTTCATTTTATAATTAATAATTTTTTCTTGGGGTACAAATACCGGAGAGTCTACTTCAGTTGGAGCGGACATAGTCACCGGCATCACTAAGTCATTTTGTAAGCTATAGGACATTAAGGAAAGTTCAAAAAGTGTATTGGAATTCAGAGTATGTCCAAACTGGGACTTATAGGAAACCATCGGTTTTTTTTCTGCACCCGCCTTAAAAATTTCTCTAACAACTTGATGCTCAATTTTGTCATTCATTTTGGTCCCGGTTCCATGGGCTTTAATTAAGGAGATGTCCTCAGTTCTAATTTCTGCGGCGCTTAAACACGCTCTTATGCATCGGGATAGCCCTTCCCCTGATGAATCAATGGCTGTGAGCGCGTTAGAATCACTGTAGCACTTAACTGCTTCCAAAAGAAGTGGAGCATGCTCCAAATTCTCATTTTTATTTGAAACCACCGTGGCGCAAAAAGCTTCTGAAGCTAAAAAACCGGCCGCACCGGGATGAAACACTTTGGGGCCATCTTGTAAATCACCATTGTAGGTTACGCCCAGAGCATCTAAGTAAGACAACATCAGTGGGGACAGTGGATTAAAAGCTATCAGTAATGCCCGAGTCCAATTTCTGTTACGAATTTGCTTTTCGGCAATAGAAAGCATGGTGGCGCCGGTAGTACAAGATGTCTCAAACATAAAAATCGAATTTGGCTCTACAGAAATTTCGTAGTTACTTATGAGTTGCCGAATCCAATTTAAGTAATAAGTAGAGTTTTTAATTTCATTAATATTCTCGCTAGGACAATTGGGATTAAAACTCTCAAATTTTCCATGGCCTATCAAGACAGCGTCAAACTCTAGATTTTGGTTTGTCTTTCTGACCTCATTTAAAATGAGCTTGAAGCATTCTTTAAGTCTCCTATCAAAGTTTGCCGACCAGGGGTTTGCATCTTCACCTAAAACATCTTCTCTCAGGGACGCATACTTCTTCACTTGCTCCTCGCCCTCAAACGTCCAACAATGTGATTGAAATTTTTTTCTTCCGGCTAAGTAGTCATCAAACAGATCTTCTGTATTTCCAGACGGACTAATATTTATCTGTGAATTTAAAAACACTTCGGAAAAACTCACTTGGTTCTCAAAGTCAAAAAATCTGTGAGTTGACCCAATGAAAAATCCCAGGTCGAGTTTTTTAAGGAATCAACATAAGCATTAAGTTCTCTAATAGTTAACCCGATGGAAAACTCATTTTCTAGAAAATATATTAAATCAATAACGTCAATAGACTCGCAGTGAAGGTCTTTCATCATCAATGAAGCAGGAGTTATCTCAGAGTTAATGGTTCTTACGGAGCGCACACATTTACAAACTTTCTCATAAACATCTGCATTCATGGACATTCCTCCGATAATTTTTTTAATTGGACAAAATCCGATTTAATTTCACTACAGCATTGCTCGTCGAAAGTGGGGTGGTGACTCACATAGCCTATCTGCAAACCAGGACTTGTCATTCCAAATGTAACCAAACCGGCATTCACCGTGGGTTTTTGCGACATTTTAAATTGAGTCAGCATTAAATTCAGTGAATCCAAATTGGGCTCAGTGCAGTAGATAGCACCCCGCGCCCCACTCTCAATAGAGATTTGCGCTGCACACATTGATGCATTGGAGCCCATATATTGTTTAGGGGGGAGCTTTCTTGCCAGTTGAAACGGTCCCGTAATTTTCTTTTCGTTCCACTGGTTTACGATAGATTGATCAAATCCTGTTTCTGGACAGAGACAATAAATTCCAGTTGCGTCCAATGTTGAAGGCAAAATCTCCATGCCTTCTAAGAGCCGTCTGGTCAAACTTCTCAGCACAACAGACAACTGACTCATGGCCCGCAACTCTTCCACTCTAAATTCCGTTTTAATAGTTTCTAAATCAATCAACTTATCCCGTTGAGCCAAGGTGAGGGCAGATGGAGATTGGGTAACAAAGCCATAGAGTTTTTTAAGTGAGCGTGACATACTTCTGAGCATGCTATCAGAGACAAAAGTCCACGGGCAAGGGGTTTTCACGTTAGATTTGCTCTTAAAATTCGCAGACCGACATAAACTAAGATTAAGCAGGGCCCGCTTACCTGAGGGAAAGCCATATGGATTTTTATCTTTTACCTCCGCTAAAGAAGCAGTCACTGACTTTATTTCTTGCCTGTTTTATAAGCGTGTCCCAATCGTCTCCCCTTCTCCATTTTCTCCGTCTGAGTTAGAGTATATTGAGGAGGAGATATATAAATATTCTGTAGGTAAAGAGCTGGTTGGTGCGTTTACATCCGGCTCAACGTCTCCTTCAAATTTTCATTTGTTTTCCCTAGAGAGTCTTTTTCAAAATGCACTTTGGCATAGTCAGTCTCTAAATATAAACGCTGAACACACTGTATTCCAAACATTGCCTCTGTCCCACCTTTTTGGAATTGTGGCATTTATATTGGTTCCTGCTCTCACCAGTTGTGATGTGAAATTTTCTACTGCGCCACTGGATTGGACTTATCTTTCCTTAGAAACTGAAGGGCCTAAGATCATTCATTTAATTCCCGAACTTCTCAAGATTGTGGAAACAATGGAAAGCCGTCGTAAGGATTTTATCTTAACGGTTGGGGCGGGAAGGGCGCCCAAAACTTTATTGGATAGTTTAGTTTGTTCCAGTTGGAATGTATTCGTTACCTACGGTCTCACCGAAGCTGGCCCAAGAGTCTCTACGGGTAAATGGCATCCTGACAACCCAGAGGGTTGGGTCGGGAAACCCTTCCCCCAAATAAAAATTAAATTAAGCACCCTAAATGACACTGACTCGAAGTCATTGTGGATAAAAACTTCCACATCTTCTTTAAATGTAAAAAAAGACAACGAAGGTTTTTTGGAAACAAAGGATCTCGCTGAAGTAGATGCCCAAGATAATCTTATTATAAAAGGCCGAAGAGCCATGAGCTTAAAATGGCGCGGGAGACTTTTTACATCTACGGATGTTGATTACATAAAAGAGAAGCTTCAAGTGAAGAACAAGGCGGTTTTAGTGGTCAAAGAAAATAAACTTGCGCTTTACATTGGGAAATCTGAGGATTGGCTCGGAGTATTTGATACACTTCAGCTCCCCTCCCCAACCATTGTGAATGGATGGAGCGGCAACCAAGATGGTATGGGAAAAACTTCCCTTGCTTCTATCAGGGAAGAACTTAACTTATTAAATCCGCTGGACGAGGTCTTTGTCATTTAATGAGGAGCGAAAATTGAAATGACTTACGATGTCATAATTTTCACAGACGTTTCCGGCCCCATTTGGAGTCGACCCATCGGCGCATATAGGTTTGCAGACGAGCTGAGACAAATTGGTCAAAATGTAAAGGTGATTGATTGCCTCTCCGATTTCGATGAGGATCAATTAGAAAATCTCCTCAGAAAATATATAAGTCCCGTAACGAGCTTTGTTGGCATTTCTTCCAGTTTTATTCATGATCGAGACTTACATTCACTAACTTTGAAGAGTCATAGGACGGCTAATTCTGTAGCAACTCGGAAAATAATCAGCCTTTGCAGAGAAATCTTTCCCAACGTAAAGATTATTTTGGGCGGAGCCCGAGTGGATAATTATTTAGGCTTTGATGTAGATCTTTTCATTACTGGGTACACTGAAAATTCAACTTCAGAAATATTAAAGAAACTTAGAATTGGAACTTATAAAAAGGGAGAGGTCCTCACGTCCGATAACAATAGTTTTGATTTTAAAGAATTAGAAACTAAATACACCCAAGCTGACCACATATTTAAAGGGGAAACTCTTGTCCTTGAAACATCCAGGGGATGTAGATTCCGGTGCAAGTTTTGTAACTTTCCATTGACGGGCCG
>JBBQPV010000218.1:0-4635 GCA_038216925.1 Bdellovibrionia bacterium | reverse complement strand
AAAAATGGTTCTTAGTATAGATAAGAATCTTGTGATGCCGGGTTGGAAGAAAATTTCAAAAGCAAAAGTTGTCACCAAGCAGCCCGCCCTATCCGTTGCTGCATCGTGCAGCACTTAAATTTGAGTCCCCTATTTAAAAAGCTAGTTTCTCTTTGGATAGTCTTCCACTTATCAGCTATGCTTTGGGCCCCCGAAGCACCGACAGATTATTTTCACAGCGCGTTTATTCCGGTATTTTTTCCATATGTTGAAAGTTTAGGACTCAACACAAAGTGGAGATTCTTCAACTATTTAGATGAGGGAGAGCCCATACTTAAGTACACCGTTTTGTTTGCGGATGATAAGACGTATAGGTCTACTTGGCCTGAAGATAGAGAAATACGTTTCTTTGAAATTCAAGAGTGGGCTAATCGGTTGCCGCTGATAAACGTCAATCTATTTGACCCAAGTTATAAATTTCGAATGTATGGCTATCATCTTTGTAAGGCCTTTCCGGGCGCGCAAGAGGTCGACATGGTCATGAAAACTGATGGGGAATCCTATCAATGCAAACGTTGAGTTGGTCATCATTTTGGTTTGGTCAACCTAACTATCGGGCATTGAAAATATTTAGAATTGTTTTTGGTACGCTTGCTCTGCTTCATTTTTTAGCGGAAATACCAAACTACAGTCTGCGATTCACCCACATGGGTCTGTATGATACGGAGTTCATCAACCATTTTGGAAATTTTAAAAACCATTTTTTAATGGCTGTGCCAGAATGGTCAATATTTTGGGTTTATACGGCCTTACTGACCGCTCTTATTTTTCTAATTTCCGGGGTTGGTGGACGTTTTTCAGCTATTGCCGCTTTTCTTCTTCACTTATGTTTGAAGCAAAATAGCGGATTTTATGCCGTTGGTTTTGAAATTCTGATTCCCCATTGCCTTTTATATCTGGCCCTAAGTGGCACGGAGCGTTCTTCTTCCCAGTTTCAAAAAGATTTGGCCAGCGTGGGGGTGAGACTTTTTCAAATTCAGATTTGCATTATCTATCTATATTCATTCAAACATAAAATGGAGTTTGAATCTTGGCGGAGTGGAGAGGCACTTTGGCTGGTGGTCCAAAATAAACATTCCGTTCCCCTTGCCGTTTCAAGTCTTATCGGAACCCCCCCAGTGTTAAAAATTATCAGTTACCTGGTGCTTTGGAGCCAACTTGTTTTTCCGTTTATGATTTGGATAAAAAAACTCCGCCCCATTGTACTGGGTCTAGGCGTGCTATTTCACTTGGGGACGATTTTTTTCCTATTTCTGCCCTTCGTTGGTTTAGGCATGATCTCCACTTACGTATTTTTTCTCCACGAAAAAACATTGCAGCGATTTTACACGCCGTTCCAGCGTCAAAAACAGTTATGATTGTGGAAAGCCATTACAACGGAGTCTCAATGAAAAAAAACCTATTTTTACTGATCAGTATACTCTCACTCACAGCTTGTTTTTCCCCGTCTCAAGAGCAGGTGGATAAGGCTGTACAAAAGGAATTAGACAAACGAGAAGAAGAGAAAACGCGCATCTACGCAGTGATAGATCAGTACATGAAGGACAAGGGCCCTCCTAGCCGAGCAAATGACCAGCAGGGAAATGGGGCTCCCCAAAAACCCTCTCTGGAGGACCAACTTAAAAATCCCAAGCACGTTGACGTAGGGGAAAGTCCAGTTAAAGGGGCAAAAAGCGCCAAAGTGACAATTGTGGAATTCAGCGATTTCCAGTGTCCCTTTTGTTCCAACGTGAATCCCACAATAAATGAAGTCATGAAGAAATATTCCGGCAAAGTTAAGTTAACCTATAAATTCTTGCCACTCCCCATGCATCCTGAGGCAAAAATTGCGGCTCAAGCCGCTGTGGCTGCTCAAAAACAAGGAAAGTTTTGGGAGATGCACGATTTACTTTTCTCCCACCAAACCGCCCTCAAATATGAACAGCTTGTTGGTTACGCAAAAGATCTGGGACTAGATCAAAAGAAATTTGAAAAAGACATGAATGACCCTAAAACGATGCAACGTATTGAAGGGGAGATGAAACAAGCCCAAGGAGTCGGCTTAGGTGGTACCCCCTCATTTCTCATCAATGGTGTGACTTTGGTGGGCGCTGTTCCAGAATCAGAATTCAGCAGAATCATCGATAAAATTATAAAAAATTAAAATGATCCGCGGGAAATTCTTATTGGAATCTTTATTGGTGGTTCTCGTGTGGGTAGCACCTGCGAGAACATTCGCCCTTGAATATGTCGTCGGGTGCTCAATTCAGAATGAGAAGTTGGAGGTCATAAGGAAGTATTATGGCCATATTTGTTCGTTTCTTCCTGATGGGCGTTTTCTGGTTATCTCTAGGGGGGGATTGTCCTTGGTTACTTCTAGCAATGAAGTTCAATGGACAATTAAAGGATACTTTCACCATCAAATCAACCTCGCGCAAAATGGGAAGATCATCTTAGCCCTCTCCTCTAAAGTAAAAACAGTGAACGGAAAAAGGATTCGATTCGATAAGCTTCTGAGAATAAACTTTAATGGACATGTAGTAAGTGAATTTGACATGTCGAAGTATCCGCTGATTTTTAAACCGTGGGAAGGAAAAATGAAAAATGACAATGAGGAAGAGGTGGACGGGGAGGCCAGCCATTTTAATAGTTTCTATGAAATTCCAAACAATAAAATTTCAATCGCCAACAGCGCATTTTCTCCCGGGCATTTGATCGCTAATTCTTTGATCTATGGAATTTTTATTTTTGATTCAGCATTAAATAAAATATTACGGCAGTTCAAATATGAAAACTCAAACAATCATACAGTTCATGATGTACAAGTTGAAAAAGATGGATTCCTTTTAATTTATAATAATAAAAACAAAAATAATAAAAACCTGTCACTTTTCTCTTCAATTGATGTTTATAATCCCGTTGAAAAAAAATTAGTATTTCACTACGCCGCTAATCCCCCAGAACTGTTTTACTCCGACCACTGTGGTGGGGCGCAAAGATTAGAGAATGGAGACATCTTGTACTCAGATCTAGAGCACCGCATCTTTACGATCGACAAGGATGAGAAACTCAAACTAACTAAGGAAATTAAAACTGATCTTTTCCACCTTCAACAAGTGAAGGCCTATGATCTTTCTTCATTTCTTAAAAATAATGCCGGAATTTAACAGACTGTGTTAAAACCTCGGTCATGATCGATTTGGCAGTAGAACTTCGCAAAAATCCCTTTGTCCTAGCACCCATGGCGGGCATCACGGACAGTCCCTTCAGAAGCTTTATGCGCGATATGGGGTGCGGAGTGGTTATTAGCGAGCTTATATCCGCCCATGGGATTTTACATAGAGGTGAGAGAACCCTAGATCTCATGGGATTTACTGAAAAGCAAAGACCTATTGGGATTCAGATTTTCGGAGAAGAAGGAGATTTATTAGCCCAGGCCGCGGAGTACGTAGAATCTAGGGGCGCAGATTTTGTGGATATAAACTTGGGTTGTCCGGTGGCAAAAGTTGTAAAGAAGGGGGCTGGATCTGCGCTTTTGAAAGATCCCGCCGCCCTCAACAAGATTTTAGCCCAAGTCAAAAAGGCCATTAAAATTCCTCTTACCATAAAAATCCGCACTGGCTGGGATGAGACTTCTTTAAACGCATCGGAAGTAGTTGCTGCGGCGGCAGATGCGGGAGTGACTTGGGTGGCGATTCATGGTCGATCCCGTGCCCAAGGTTATTCTGGGAAATCAGACTGGGACTACATTAAAAATGTTAAATCCAAGGCTTCCATTCCGATTATTGGAAATGGAGATATCAATTCGCCGGAAAACGCAGTGGCAAGGCTTGATGAGTCCGGTTGCGACGGCGTGATGATTGGGAGGGGGTGTCTTAAAAATCCATGGATTTTTCAACAGGCCCTTGATTTATGGCAATCTCAGAAAAAAGAGAAAGCTCTTAAGAATTTTTCTCACGCTCTTGGAATATTAAAACTTTATGTTGATCAAAAAAATGACGAACGCTACTCCACCCTTCAGATGAAAAAATTTGTCATGTGGTTTTCATCTGGTTATCCCGGGAGTCAAAATTTCAGAAAAAACCTATTCACTTTAAAGGCATCGGGAGAGATTTTAGATCTCGCCACAGAGTATTTTTCTGCATTTAATTTGAACGAACAGTTGGACACTAGTGGTGAAAGTTTTCTAATGGGCGGGCACGGTTAAATAAAAAATAAAATCGCTGTGAGGCAGGCCACGGGAAGCACAAAAATGCATGCCCAAATAATGTACACAAAAAATGTTGGGGGTTTTACGCCCTCGCGCTCGGCCACAGTTTTGACAATGAGATTAGGGCCATTCCCTATATAGGTCATTGCGCCAAAGACAACTGAGGCTGTGCTGATAGCCATCAAGGAAACTTGATTTATTTCAAGACCACTAAACAATTTGATACTTGGATAACCGGCAGGCAATGAAGAACCAATGGACAACATGGACGCATATGCTGGCGCATTGTCTAAAAGCGCAGAAAGTCCTCCGGTCACAAGAAATAAAAACCACGGAGATACCAACCTCTCATACTGAGGTGCAATTGCTTCCAAAAACCTCTGAGTTAAAATCATGGTGGCAAATAT
>JBBQPV010000217.1:0-4645 GCA_038216925.1 Bdellovibrionia bacterium | reverse complement strand
TACTATTGTAGGGGAAGTGCAACCCCACAGCTGCATTTCTGATTGAAGAACTTTTTTCTTTTCATAGGGGTGACCCTTAACAATTATTTGAGCTCCTAATAATCTGCACGCATTGAAAGTATTTTTAAATAATGACTCCTTCTCTGCAATGGGGAGAGCACTGGAAGCAGTTCTAGAGAGCAGCAATATGATTTTTTTATTGGGGTCTAGGTCCAACGCCTTTATTACCTTGTCTCGACAAGTCTTCTTTTCTTGATCAGTGGGAGAAAATCCCAATAATTCACCAACTACATGCACACACTTCTCGGGAAGAATATTCTTTTCAAGAACTCGGTCTTTCATCCACTGATTTTGTGTGGCTATGATTTCTGCAAAACGTTCCATCGTATGTCCCCAAATAGAATCCACAACTCGGCTCCCAGTATACAATGAATAAACAAGAAGTCTCGGAATCCTATTTTGTTTTGCTCGCTGGCTGAAAACGAAAGATCCTTCTAGAGTATCAGTTAACACCAATGCCTTTACTTTATGTTTCAGAAATAATTTTTCAGAGTGGAATGCCAGGAGAGCTGTATTTAAACCCCTGATCAACCAAAGGTTTTTGATTTCACGCAGAGTATGCCTAGCAATTTTTACATTTTTAAATTCAGAATCAATCTTGGCTATTTCCTTTTCAGCCCGACACCAAAGCTTATTCAAAATAATATAGTGCCGTATAGCCTTGAAAAAGAATTTCAAATGCCATTTTTTTTTAAAATGTTTAGTTTCGCCAAAAATTTGCGGCTTCAGCTTCCCATCCTCAGCCAACTTTTCAGAAATGGGAGCGATAAAAAGCAAACTTCTTACTTTTGAAGAATAAAATGAAACGTTGCCTGAGGAATTACTTTGTAAATGATCATCTTTTAAATGTTTTAGCACACCAACTGCACGGCTCAAAAAACTTATTAAATACAATCTTACATTCTCGTATAAACTGAAATAAGTAAAAATTATTAAATTACGTTGGCCGTCTGTAATTCCAAGGGATGCGACAACATCCTTTGCTAGCCTCAAGGACGGTGTGCAGACTGCTCCCAATAAGATGGCATCCTTTATTTCTGAGGAAATGACGTGACTGCGTAAGCCAGAAATAAAAAAAGGTAAATCCTCGCTGTTTGGAGACAACATTCCAAATGACAGCGCTTTAGGAATCGAAATCCCCGATACAATAGACTCAGGAAAAGCTTCTAAAATCTCAATTGTTCTTGAATTGAACTCGGTAAATTCTGAAAGAATCTCGTTATGACAACTCTCCACATTTCTAGCAATATTTCTGAGCTCATCCCAAGAAACTATTCTACCTTTAGGCGCTCTAATAAATTCTTCAAGCTGACTTGGGACTAACAAATAGCACTCACTGTTTTTCTGAAATAGTGTACTTAAACTTGATCCCATCAAGCGCTTCAAAAGTGAGGGCATCCGGAAAGATCTGGAATCTGATACAACGTATAATGTTTTCACTTAAGTAACTTCTAGCAAAGTAAGGATATTAGGTCAACAAAGGTTACACTTGAATAAGGCGGGCATTTGAATCAATATCCTCAAATGAATTCCATACTTTTTCACTCCGATGACCTGGGGGCAACTGTCCAGGTTTCTCGGGATATTCTGACACAATGGTCCGCCGGGGCACTCCATGGTTTCAGTATTCTCGCTAATGGCGAGGCCGTGAAAGATATTAGTTCGGCACTCAACAGAGACAGTCAAAAAGAGGCGCGGATTTCTGTTCACCTTAACTTGTCCGAAGGCCCTCCATGTGCTCCAACTGAAAAAGTTCCACTACTGGTAAATGAGAATGGTCTACTTCGACACACCTTTGGGACCTTGCTTGTCCAATTTCTCACAAAGCGTTCGCAAAGAATGGCTTTTTTAGCGCAGGTAGAAGCAGAGTGGGATGCACAAATTAAAGAGGTTAAAAGAATAGTAAGTCCTCGAGCAGTTAACTCCGTAGATGGACATATGCACATCCATATGCTTCCGTTTTTATTTCCCCTTGCCGCCCGCCTTGCTAAAGAAAATGGTGTTAGTCAAATTAGAATCTCCAGAGAGCCTTTTTACATTTGTGAAAAACTGGATATTCTAAAAGCTTTTTTCTGGGTAAACAGCTTAAAACATTTCATCTTAAAATGGTGTTCAATAAGTGCGGTGCAGGTTTGTAAAACTATGCAGTTGAACTCACTTTCCGGCATAATTGGAATTCTCTATACAGGTAGAATGTCTACACCAAGAATCTTAGCGGGAATAAAAGCGGCGAATAAAAAAGGATTTAAGGATCTAGAAGTTGTTCTCCATGTAGGACGAGCGTCGGAGTCAGAGCTAAAACGATGGCATAATAATCCAGGAATTGGAAAATTTTATCGATCCCCTTGGCGGGATCTGGAGAAGAAAAATTTATTGGAAGCTCGTTCTATTCCCAGCTCTGAGACTTTTCATGAATAACAAAGCGCGGAAGATCTCTAGCAAAGACAATTCGATTAAGGTAGCTGGCGATCATTCCAATTGAAATAAGTTGAATACATCCTAATACCAAAACGACCATGATTGTGCTTGACCAACCTGGAACAGCAACGCCTTTCAAATAAATGTAAAAAATGTAACACGCAAATAAAACGGAAAAGGCCAGTCCGATATATCCTGCAAAGGCGATGACTTTAAGAGGGAAATTGGAAAAACGTACAATCCCCGCTTTCCACACTTCTAGATTTTTTCCAAACGTAAATCGGGAGATTCGGCCCGGCTGAACTTTTTGTTGATACGTGAGTGAACGCTTTTTACCAGGGAGCCAAGCTGAAAAAACACGCAGAGATCCAACGTTTGGCAAATAAGCTGAAACAGCCCTCAAGATTTGGGCATCCCATAATCGATAATCAGCTTGACCGGGCAAGAGCTCAAGACCCGTGAGATAGGCAGTGGTTTTATAAAATAACTTGGAAAAAAAACGTTTGAAAAATCCTAACTCGCCGTGAGTCTCACGAATAGTATTAACCATGACCAATTTTTCGGATTTCCATAGACTTACCATTTCACCGACAAGTTCCATAGGGTGTTCCAAATCGCAATCCATCGTGATAACAGCTTGTGGCCACTGGCCAATATTCAAGAGGCCAGCTAGAAGGGCCTGTTGATGTCCAAAGTTCGAAGGAAATGACAGAAAGCCGATGACGTCAGGATATTTTGCAGAAAATTCCAGTAATAAATCTCCAGTTTTGTCCGTGGAACCGTCATTAACAATCAGAAGGCGCAACTCGGATTTTGATGACAGTGACTGACGAAGCTTCAAAAACTCGGTAACAAAAATCGGTAATATTTGAAACTCATTAAGTGCAGGGGAAATGATAAGAATTTTTGATGTCATTTTTTTGAGCTAGCCAATCCATTTCTAACCGTGTGATAGTAAAAACAAATATGCTAAATATCTCCCTTCGTCAAAAGACTATTCTCATACTCTTAGCATTATTGACAATCATTTCTACTTGGACCCTGATTTGGAATGCCAATGTTGCAGAGATATTTATTACCGATGAACTTTCTAACGTCCAGTCTGCAGTCAGTTTTCTCTCTGGAAAGCCATACTCCTCTGCGCGGTACGGGCAAGCCTATAGCAGCGGCATTGCGGTAACTTGGCCTAGTGCCATAGGGTGGTGGGCAGGAGGAAATCTGTTTTTTTCCCGAGTCGCTAATGGCATCACTGTTTACTTAGCTATCCTGATTTTAGGATTTCACTTCTTTAGGAAAAATGGCTTTTCACAAATCAGCGCGATGGTCATTCCCTCCATCCTCTGGACTCTATTTATCACTTGGCCCTTTGATATCACAGGTTGGCAGGGATTTTTACAAACACTGGGAGAGCTTCCGGGCGCATTATGGTTTGGCGCTGGAATTTTATTTCTCAATCGAAATCCCTTTTTAGCTGCATTTTTACTTGGAATTTCCACATGGCACGGGAAGTTGCTCTATGGATCTTTTGCTTTCGGAGCCCTGGCCGGAGAATCTTTAAGTTTTTTATACCAAAAAAATCGTCCCTCAATGAAAGTACTATTGTTCAGAACAACGACTCTGTTGAGTCTTTTTTTATTGCCTATGATTCTTTGGATTGGCTTTAATGAACTGGTATTCGGTCATAGTTCAACTATGGATTTCTTTTCAAAAGAATTTTCGTGGTTTTTTACGGGCAATCGTCTCCTTGTGGCTGGCCAGGTTCCCACGCCCCCTCTTCAGGGCCTTTGGACAAGGCTTTCTTCGCCCATTATGGAGTGGCACACCTACGGCCTCTTAGGTAAGGGAAAATTAATTCTTATTCTCCTGGACGCCCTGATTGTTCCACTACATGGAATTTCAAAATCTTTAAAAGCAAGGAAGATTAATTGGGTCACAGCTGGACTTTTGATGGTACTGGCGGCTCACATCTATTGGTGGTTCTTTCTTCACCCATGGATGTACCTCCGACACTTTGAACCCGCCCTCTACATTGCTCTTGGTCTCATTATTTACTGGGTGACGGCCTTTAATAAATTCGATTTTTTAAAAGACGAGAAGCCGGTGATTCTGTTATTGTTCCTGGTTATTACGATACAACTGGTTGCCATTCCAAGGGGTGGCCTTTACA
>JBBQPV010000216.1:0-4661 GCA_038216925.1 Bdellovibrionia bacterium | reverse complement strand
TTCGTAATTAACTTCAATTTCTCCGCATCCTGCTACACAACATTTTCCCATACCTCTAGCCACAACGGCGGCGTGACTGGTCATTCCACCACGAGTAGTTAAAATTCCTTGGGCAACGGCCATTCCGTGAATGTCTTCTGGAGAAGTTTCAACTCTCACCAATATGCATTTTCGTCCAGCTTCCACTGACTTTTCAGCATCTTCCGGAGAGAAAACAATTTCTCCGCACGCTGCTCCAGGACTTGCGGGTAGCCCCCGTGCAATGGTTGTCTTTTTTGCTTTGGGATCTAATGTTGGGTGAAGAAGTTGGTCAAGTTGAAGTGGGTCTATTCTAAGTAGGGCTTCTTTTTCAGTAATGAGGCCCTCTGTCACCATTTCCATAGCTATCCGAATAGCCGCTTCAGCGGAGCGTTTCCCGCTTCTGGTTTGGAGCATCCACAACTTATTTTGTTCTATGGTGAACTCAATATCCTGCATGTCTTTGTAATGGCCTTCAAGTTTTTGGTAAATGTGGACCAATTCTTGGTAAGCCTTCGGCATTTCTTTTTCTAGGTGGTGGATGGTAACAGGAGTTCTAATGCCTGCAACTACGTCTTCACCTTGCGCGTTGATCAGAAATTCGCCGTAGAATTTTCTCTCCCCGGTAGAGGGGTCACGGGTAAAGGCAACACCTGTTGCAGAATCATTTCCCCGGTTACCAAACACCATTGCTTGAACGTTGACCGCCGTGCCCCAGGCCTCTGGAATACTATTGAGCCTTCTGTAAGTCGCCGCACGTGGCGTGTTCCAACTTTCAAAAACTGCGCTGATGGCGCCTTTGAGTTGCAAGATAGGATCCATGGGAAATTTCTTACCGGTATTTTCAAACACCCTTTTTTTAAACACATCGCAAAGTTTTTTCAAATCGTCTGTCTCAAGATCCGTGTCTTGATGAACTTTTTTAGAATCTTTCAGATCTTCAAGTTCCATTTCCAAAAGACTGCCATTCATTCCCATGACAAAATTGGAATACATCTGGATAAATCGGCGGAAACTGTCATAGGCAAATCTTGGATTGCGGGAAATTTCTGCAAGCCCTTCGGCGGTGGCATCATTCAGGCCTAAGTTTAAAATAGTATCCATCATTCCAGGCATGGAGACTCTTGCACCGGAGCGCACACTGACTAAAAGTGGGTTGGTGGGATCTCCGAATTTTTTACCTATTTCTTTTTCTAACCGCGCAACATTGGTCAGTACGTCTTGCCACAAATTTTCGGGCAAAGCTTTCCCGGCCTCATAATATTTTGAACAAACCTCGGTGGAAATTGTAAAACCTGGGGGCACGGGAATCCCTAGAGAAATCATTTCAGCTAGATTTGCACCCTTGCCGCCCAAAATCTCTTTCATCTTGGAATTACCTTCGGAAGCACCGCTGCCAAAATAATAAACGGATTTATTTGCTGTCACTTCCACATCTCTCCCTAAAAATTTTTTAGTTTATTGCGCGTATATTCTTTAAGCTGAGTCATGTCCACTCGGTCCTGGGCCATTGTGTCTCTATGTCTTACAGTCACTTTTTTATCATTGAGGGAATCAAAGTCCATGGTGACACAAAGAGGAGTTCCTATCTCATCTTGCCGGCGGTATCTCTTCCCAATACTTGAGGTCTCGTCATATTGGGTGACCATTTCCTCTACAAATTCTTCTTGAAGGCGTTTCGCTGGTTCACTTAACTCTTCTTTTTTACTTAACGGTAAAAAAGCGACTTTAACCGGCGCAAGCTTGGGATGAAATCTCATGACTGTTCGAACATCATCTTCTGCCAATACTTCTTCCGCATAGGCATCACACATACTTGCTAGTAAGGAACGGTCACATCCCGCGCTGGTTTCAATAATATAAGGTAGGTATTTTTCCTTTGTAGACTCTTCAAAATACTCCAAGTTTTTTCCTGAAGCTGCTTGATGGCGTCCCAGATCAAAATCAGTCCTGTTATGAATTCCCTCAAGTTCTTGCCAGCCAAAGGGAAATTTATACTGAATATCAAACGCACCTTTTGCATAATGGGCAAGCTCTCCGGGACCATGGGTGTGGTATTGAAGGTTTTCTTTTTTAAAACCGTGATCCAAATACCACTGCATGCGACGTTCTTTCCATTCACTCATCCACTTGTCATCCGTGCCAGGTTTGACAAAATATTGCATTTCCATTTGCTCAAATTCACGGGTCCGAAAAATAAAATTGCCAGGGGTGATTTCATTTCTAAAAGCTTTACCTATTTGAGCAATGCCAAAAGGTATTTTTCTACGGGCGGTGACTTGAACGTTTTGGTAATTGACGTAAATTCCTTGGGCAGTTTCTGGCCTAAGATACACAACAGCGGAAGTGTCCTCCAGTGGGCCCATAAAAGTTTTAAACATGAGGTTGAAATTTCGAGGTTCGCTTAAATCTAATGAACCGCAAGTGGGACATTTTTTTTCTTTAACGTAAATCTCGTTGTCTGTTCTAAAGCGCGCTCGGCATTTTTTGCAGTCCACAAGAGGATCTGTAAAACCGTCCACATGGCCTGATGATTTCCAAACCTGTGGATGCATGAGGATAGCTGCATCAAGGCCGTCAATATCTGGCCTTCTGGTCATGGCGTTCCACCAGGCGGTTTTAATATTATGTTTGAGTTCCACGCCCAAAGGACCGTAGTCCCAGCAAGCGTTGATTCCTCCGTAAATTTCACTACTTTGGAATACAAAGCCTCGCCTTTTAGACAAAGAAACAAGCTTCTGCATGTCGTCCAAGGGACGGATCTGTTTTGATGTTTGATTCATGCTGGCAATTTAGATTTTTTGAGCTTTCCTGTCAAGAAAAGCCAAGGGCTTTGATCGCTGAATCCAGGAGACGTTTTGTATCACCTTTTCCAGTGCGGGAAAGGTCTCTATAAGCACCCTGACATACGTCTTTAGGCGCCCCAGCTGGCACTCCCAATACTTCATAGGCATCACGGGTTATTCCGTCAAATTCAAATAGGCAATTCAAAGATTTTTCCCGGGGACTGGAATCTGTACGGGATAACACATCAAAAAATTCAACCTTAAAATTATTCGCCGGTTTCTGCGAATTCTGGTCGTTTAGCGTAGGCCGTCCTCGGGATAGAGCAAAGGAAACTATTCGCGATAAAAGAACAAATAGAATTATTCCGTTTAGAATTAAAAAGAAACTAGCACCCATGGGCACATTGTCGTATGTGTTTTAAGTATATTCAAGGGCTTTGAAGGCAGAGGTAAAAATGTCAGTTTTTGGCGGCAATCCATTTGATCAACAAAAAAAAATAGACGGTGTGAAGAAAATTATTGCCGTTGGCGCTGGTAAAGGCGGCGTGGGAAAAAGTACTATCGCCAGTAACCTTGCCCTTGCCTTAGGACTGAGCGGTCAAAAAGTGGGACTATTAGATGCTGATATTTACGGGCCAAGCATTCCCCGTATGCTTGGATTAAGCGACGGCCGCCCCAATCTTAATGCTGCAAATAAAATAGACCCTATTCATCAATATGGGATCAAAGTGATGTCCCTAGGATTTCTTGTTGAAGAAGGGGCCGCCATTATTTGGCGAGGTCCCATGCTTTTTAAAGCCATCACACAACTATTGAATGACGTCAATTGGGGAGAGCTGGATTATTTGGTTGTGGATCTACCGCCGGGAACGGGAGATGTGCAACTGACGTTGGCTCAAAAAGTTCCCCTCGATGGTGCGGTCATTGTCTCCACCCCCCAAGATTTATCTCTGATTGATGTCATACGGTGTGTGGATATGTTTAAGAAAGTTAAAACTCCGATTTTGGGCCTTGTAGAAAACATGGCGGAGCTTGTTTGTGAGAAATGCGGTCATCACAATCAGCTTTTCCAGCCGGGACGACTTAAAGCATTTTGCGCGGAAAATAAAATCCCAATCCTTGGATCAGTCCCCTTTAATCCAGCCATTGGCTTAGCGGCTGAAGCAGGTCAGCCTCTGATGGCCCAATCAGAAACGGCGGTAGTCAATGGAACTGATTATGGATCATTTCTGCAATTAGCAAAATCTGTAGTTAATTCTTAAAAGGTGCCCGTCCTTGGGCTTTGAAGGATTAGTGTGTTGGAGTTGGAGGAGGCGGACAATCATCAACGTCAAGATTTCCATCCAACGTTTTTTCAGAGTAACTCACATTTAGAGTTACGGTTCCCTCTTCTTGAACCTTGTCTGCGGCGGAGAAAAATTTATAGTTCACCACATTAATTCCGCTATCAACGTGCATATTCAGTGCGCCAAAAGAGTAGTCCACTTGAAACCGACTGTTATCGGAAATCATGGCCGCAGCAGACCCATTTCTTGAATTTACAAAAGTAGCCTTCACCACACTTCTGGGATCATTGGGTGCAACTTGAACCCATTTTACTGGAGCTCCAACTGTTTCAATTCCACTAGAAGTGACTTGGTGAGCGCAGTTGTTATGGGTCACCTTTTGGTAAGTTCTTTCTAAACTCACCGCATTTGTATTTCTTTGTGTAGGTGTGTCTTTGGCTAACTGTTGCCCACATCCTCCTACCCAAATTGACAACACCAAAATAAATAATACGGATAATTTCTTCATTGCGTACCTCCTCAAGTGATAGAAATTAAGTTTTTCAGCATGTTTACATAAAGCGCGAATCGC
>JBBQPV010000215.1:0-4663 GCA_038216925.1 Bdellovibrionia bacterium | reverse complement strand
GTATTTGGCCCCGCACAAACAAGAGAAGCCGTTGATCATCGCGGGGAATTTAAGCTTTCCTCACTTGGTTCTAATTCAACATATATTCTTGAAGCGGGGGCGCCAGAACATTGGGGGACTCGAGTTATCACGGAATCTCGAAGAAGAGAAAGAGTGCCTCTTTTCTCAAACAAAATGATTCAAAGTCTTTTTGATCTCATGGGTGAGCCAAATAATTTTGATAATGCAATAGTTTGGGGAGAAATTAAAAGAGGCGGTAAATCTGTGGCCGGTGCGGAAGCGGCACTTCCTGGCACAACGGCCATCGGGCCAATATATTTTAATGACTTCCGAATTCCAGATAAGACCCTTAAAAAAACTTCCCCGAATGGACTTTTTGCGTTTGTAAAAGTAGCGCCAGGGCTTCACATAGTTATGTCACAGCTCCAAGGCAGAGAACTTCCCAGTGTGGTGGTGTCTTCAAGTGCGGGCTTGGTTTCATATGCTGAGATAAATATGAAATCTCTCACCATCACTGGAAAAGTATTTGATCCGATTTTCAAACAAAAAGTGAAGGCAAATATTTCAGCAGTTGGGACTAGCCAAAACATCCAGACAAACGCGTCCGGAAATTTTCAAATGAAGATTCCATCAACAGATGCCGTTCTCTTTATAGACGCTCAAGCGGGGAAAGATTACTTTGTGACAAGGGAAGCTGTTCCGCGCAGTCACTCAAAGAAGGTCAACCTTCTTGCCATTCGTAGGGACTGGCTTAGTCAAGAAATGATAGAAGCTAAGGTGAGGCAACAAGAATCATTAGGAATGATGTTGGGATATGTGGAAGGCTCAGCATTCCATGTGGCGCTAGACGGTGAAGTGGTGTCCGACCAAAATATTTTTTACTTTAATGAAAAAGGAAAAATTGAACCTGGCCGCATTGACAGTATTGAGGGCGGGGGATCTTTTCTGATGACCAACCTCAAACCGGGTCTGCATACACTTCTTATTACCTCCGCGGATGGACAGGTGACTAATTCCAGAATCATAGTCACTGAAGCGGGTGTGTTAAATACCGTCACAGGGGAACTTAATCCTTAAGTAGATTTCTTTTTAGTTATCCTTTTACTGACAGCTTTCAAATCAGACAATTGTTGATAATAAAGTTCCAGTCGAGCACTTCTCCCTAGGGGTAAGCGAATTTTAAAGCCAATGGGTAAATAGGGGTTGCCCGCAAGAACATGTTTTCTTAAATCTGGATTATGTAGTTTTATTTCTTCTAAAGTCACTCCAGCAATCTCGGCAATATCTCTTACACGCATACTCTTTTTTAACCGGATAGCATCAGCAGCCAAAGGTGCGGATTTGGGAAGGGCTCCGAATATTTCTTCTTGATACTTCTCTGCGTAGAGAGCAGCCATGTATTCTGAATAGAAATTTTGAGAAGCAAAACTAAAGCTCTTTGTGTGAAATTTACTGATAATCTCTGCAAGGTCCGTGGTTTT
Source organism: Bdellovibrionia bacterium (assembly GCA_038216925.1). Taxonomy (GTDB): domain Bacteria; phylum Bdellovibrionota; class Bdellovibrionia; order JABDDW01; family JABDDW01; genus JBBQPV01. Next base: position 3,182 of record JBBQPV010000215.1, on the reverse strand, counting down.
CAGTTTCTTACCGGCTTTAATAAGTCCGCCTGCGCCGTGATTGTAGGCGGTGATAGCAAGGGGCCAGGTTTTCAAAATCTTATGGTTGCTCAAAAATAATTGCGCCGCAGCTTCAGTTGCTTTTATGGGAGAATTTCTCTCGTCAATGCGCTCTCCCACTTGCATGTAGTGCTTTCCGGTGCCCAACATAAATTGCCAAATGCCACTTGCACCTACTTTACTAATAGCGTCTTCATTAAAGCTTGATTCCACTAAGGGGAGTCGGACCAGTTCGGTGGGTAAATCATATCGCGCAAAAACCTCTTCCATTTCATTAATGTATTTCGCGCCAGAAATAATTCCATTTCTGTAAAAATCTTTTTGTCCTCTTTGGGGCCTGAAATGATTAGCAGCATATTTGAATATTTTTTTTCTGTTGCCGGGGACTTCTTCTAAGAGTTTAAAGTATTTAAATTCTTCAGTGGTCAAATTGTCATAGGATTTCTTTTTGGCTAAATTAAGCAGCGCTTTCCTGACTGCGGCCTTTTCACTTGCCATACGTTTATGATCATTAAAGTCTTTGGTAAAAATATTTCCACGAGCGTCGTAGATATCTCTGAGATCCACCACTTTATAAATAATCCAAGGGCGATCCTCGTCATGAATAATTGAAAAGTGAGAACTATATTTTGTATATATATCAAACCAAAAGAGGATTCTTTGTTTAAGACCCGCAGGCACTTTGAAATCGTAGGGAAGGCGATTTAATTTGTCTTGAATGATATCTTCGCTGGTGAAAGTTTGATCTGCATATTCTAAAGGGATTTTATTAATGTTTTTTTCTGGGAGAGCTGCTTCTGCCGGTTTCTCTTCCTCTTGTTGCAAGAATGCGTCTGCCACAACCGCATTGGTATTATTTTGAGCCTTAATCAGTGGTATTTCTTCTGCATCATCTTTCTTTTCTGTCCCAAAAGTTTCCTCAATTTTTTGCAAAAATGTGGGATTTAAATTTTCTTTTATAAAGTTGGAAGCTATTTCCATAGTTTCAGGGTTTCGCTCGGTGACCTGATAGGCAAAAAAGAACAAACACGCAGGTATAGCGATGTAGAGGATGAATCCGTAAAATATTGATTTAATCATGTGCATTCCAAGCCGTCCCTTTGGGACTCTAAATAGCAAAGAAAATGCCAAAGAAACTGTATTTATTATTAGTGATTTCAGCAACTTAGCGGTACTGCGGAAGCCTTTGATGTGCATCCTTTTGACGGACGAACAAACTTCGGCAAACCCTTAAATCTTTGTATTGCTTGCCATGCGCGTTATGTTGGAAAGGATCCCAGCATATTGCTCAATGGCTTTAATAGCTTCTGGGTGCGAGGGAGCGCCGTAGGTTTTCTTAAGATAACTGAGATCTTTTTCAAGAATCATATCAAAGAAAAATTGCTGACGCTTTTTGGCGCCCAATTCTTTTGCCAGAAGTTCTGTGCTATGACCGCCAATAAGGAGGCGGTAGCTTTGATGGATAACAAGTACCGAGCTTCCCAACACATCGTTGGGCAATTTGGTGGTCGTGCTTGCTTCCGCAAAACCAGATCCTAATATTAATGCCGCCATCAAACTCATAAATGTCTTATTCATAAAATCTCCTCTTTCAAAGGTTGAAATTATAGATTTCAAGAACGTATCCAAAAATATTTCCTATCATTTCAGCGGGTTAGAAATTTTGAGGGCGCAGAAACTTTGATTCAGCGGCACTCATCTGTACAAAGAGTAGACAATGTAAATCTGAGCGCGAGATTTGCACCATTTTTACTGCATGAAAAAAATCATATTTTTGTTCATTATTGTTTGTTCTGTAATGGCTCACGCCAAGGAACAAGGCGCTCCGGGCAAAACAATGGCTACTCGTGATGTGCTTTATATGGGAGACGGGGAAACCTATCAGCTACAGTCAGAGCCCGTTACAGATGAGCAGGTGATGGAATTTTCAAAACTCACCGAGGAAGAAAAAGTAAAGTTTTTTGAATTCAGAAATAGCGCCCTTGAAAAAATAGCGACCGTGCTTCATAAGCAATCCGGAAAAGTAGGGGCGGTGGTTGGAACAGCACAAAGACTTACATTAAAAGATGGTGAAGTGGGACCTAGTAACCAGGCCGCCGGACGGGCCGCTGTCCAAAGTGCATTATCAGAAATAGATACGGGGCTGTGGGATACAATTAAAATGATTTCAAAACCTCTTGATCAAAAAGGAATGATTGCGGCGGGAGTGATTAACGGTGGCATAGGAGTTGGAAAATTTGGATTTTTTCGGGGACTTCATTTGGGTCTTGGTTGGGGGTATGACCGAGTGAGAAACCAAAAGTACGTAGATGTTTTTTACATCACTGATAAATTTAAAGGAGCGGCAACTTTTTTACTTAATGCATTTGGCGGCGCCCACGTCGCTTACAGAAGTGGCCCCACAAATGATGGACCTAATGTACAAAAAATAAATCGCAGTGGGACGGGCATCACTATGCCGGTGGGTTTAATCTACCTGGGTAATGAAACACTTCTATTGATGTCCGGTGGAGGCATAGAGCTTGGATTCTGGATGGGTGGAGTAAAGTTTCTTCAGCTGTACACAACCCATTGGCAAGAAAAAGGCGTGAGAGTTTATTTTAAACCAAAAATTGGCGGCCCTGGCGACGAGTGGGCAGTGGACAGTTTAAATTCATTGGGCTGTGGGAACGCGATGAGTTTAATATGAACGTCGTGAGATACGTCCATTCATATCCCCGCCCTCAGTGCTCACCCTCATAAGTTAGCACGTCTATAACCTAGCAAACTTGTGAGCGCACAGTAGCGATGCCGTTTTATTGAACCTTCTGCTTCTGTTTAATCTTCAACTCCAGAGGTATAAAAATTGCTCTAATGCACGTATAGGCCAATTTTTTTTCTGGAGAACGCTACATGAAAGAAATGACGACGTTATTAAGCATTGTGTTCGTTTCGTTGACATCCTTCGCAGGCCAAGTTTTGTGCCAATCAGGTACGCAATCTGTTCAGATTGCTTCCCTCATTGCAAAATTTCCTAATGGGGAGCCGTGCGATTTCGTGATGGGGATCCACTTCCAGAGCGACAGCGATGGTAGTTAATTCTTTTTAGCCTCGTCGTCAAGTTTTTTAGCTTTTACCTTTCTATAACTTCCGCCTTTAAAAGT
>JBBQPV010000214.1:0-4684 GCA_038216925.1 Bdellovibrionia bacterium | reverse complement strand
AAATCGCCCTTGATCGGCCAGATATTAGAGACTTCCTTGTTGATTCTTTAAACGACCCTTTTGTTCGCGCTCGGTATGGTGCCGCCAGCGCACTTTCCGGGAGAAAAGAAATTTCAGCCACGGGGGCTCTTGAGGATGCCGCCCACAGGGTGGTTGACGGGCATTTTAAAGCAGTGGCATTTAGAGCTGCAAAAAATATTCGGGACGGTGTGAAGAAGCCAAAGGAATTTCAGGAGCTAAGATCAAGAGTAGATAAAATCATAGAAGAGAATCGCAAACTTCAGGATCGATTAGATAAAATAGAACAGAAAAAATAATTCAGTGTTTTACGGATTGAAGATACCTACTAGGAAGTCCGCGGTGGAGAACGCTTTCCAGATACCTTGAGGCTAGTACGTTTTTACCTAGATCAATTCCTGTGGGATGTCCCATTTCCTGAAACATATAAGCTACATCCTCTGTGGCCACATTCCCACTTGCTCCCGGGGCATAGGGACACCCACCAACTCCCCCAGTAGAGGAGTCAAATGTGGTAATACCATTTTGAAACGCTGAGAGAATGTTAGCTAAAGCCGTCCCGCGAGTATCATGAAAATGCATAGCCAGTGACTTTGCACCGGTGAGTCTTATAAGTTTTTTCACCAGGCTCTTGACTTGAGTAGGATTGGCCACGCCAATTGTGTCCCCAATGCTGATGTCTTTAATTCCCAACTCTAATAATTTTTCAGTAACCCGGAGAACATTTCTTTCCGGCACCGCCCCCTCATAAGGGCATCCAAAACATGTGGATACGTACCCTCGAACTCTGATTTTCGCCTTCTTAGCTAGGGATAGGAATTCCTGAAATCTATTTAGACTTTCTTCAATGGACGCGTTTGTATTCTTCTTATTAAAGGTTTCGCTGGCCGCGGTAAAAACTGAAATATCTTTGAAGCCGGATTTAGCGGCATCTTCATATCCCCTCAGATTTGGAACCAGTGCCGACAGCCTGACATCTTGAGGAAAAGGGTTGAGCAGTTTGAATAATTCAGCGGTGTGGGCCATTTGAGGAATGAGATCAGCTCTGACAAACGCACCCACTTCAATGTTTTTGTGACCAGCAGCGAGAAGAAGCTGAATAAACTTTGCCCGCTGCTCTAAAGTTAAGATTTCTTTTTCATTTTGGAGGCCATCTCTAGGGCCTACTTCCACAATTTTAATTTTCATTGAGCCACGATCTCCATGAGGGTCTCTCCCAGTTGAACTTGTTGCCCCTCAAGCTTATTAATTGTTTTAACTTTTCCTTTAAAAGGGGCTTTCACACTGTACTCCATTTTCATAGCTTCAATGATACATAAGATTTGTTGGTTCTCTACCAGATCGCCAGTTTTACATTTAAGTTTAAAAACTTTTCCAGGCATGGGTGAGGGAATGAGTCCACCAGAGTGGGTGGCTATCTCAGTAAGTTCTCGCTGAGACTTTTTGTCGGGTACAAAATAAGTCATTCCGTTTAGGTGGGCCCAGACGCCAGCTACAACGCGAAGAGATTTTTTAATCATGAGCTCACCCAAGGCGATTGATATTTTAAGGCTGTCCTAGTGTGCTGCACTGACGACTTGGCATTCTCCGCAAACAACACCTGGTCAGGGGTCAGGGGGCGAGGTTTAAATCCAGAGGGAAATTCAGTGGATAAAAATGATGTGTCAAATGTTCCTGATTTAAAACCGGCGTTGGAAAGCACCGCTTTTAGAAATTCAATATTTGTATGAATTCCAAAAATCACTGTTTCCTTTAATGTAGCCAGCATTTTCATAATATTTTCTTCCCGACTGGGCGCCCAAGTGATGATTTTACCAATCATAGGGTCATAGTGTGTAGTGACTTCGTTGCCTGAACTGTATCCGAAATCAAATCTTCTCCCAGGCCCCTTGGGAAGATCCATAACTAAAATTTTTCCAGTACTTGGTAAAAATTCCTGTGCGGGATTTTCCGAATAAACTCTCACTTCCAAAGCATGGCCACGTTGTCCAATATCTGTTTGAGAAAATCCTAGCTTCTCCCCAAGAGCAATTGCGATTTGAAGTTTCACTAGATCCACTCCACACACTTCTTCTGTGACGGTGTGCTCAACCTGCAATCTGGTGTTGAGTTCCATAAAGTAGAATGAACCATCAGCGGTGAGGAGAAATTCCACCGTGCCAGCGTTGGTGTAATTTACCGCGCGGGCCAGTTTCAGCGCCGCGCCACATATTTTTTCTCTTAATACCGGGTCGAGCGCCGGGGACGGAGTTTCTTCAAATATTTTTTGATGTCTACGCTGCACACTGCATTCTCTTTCATAAAAATGAAACTTCTGCCCATGGGCGTCGCAAAGAATCTGAACTTCTATGTGGCGGGGTGATTCAAAATATTTTTCAATGAAAACCTTTTCACTTCCAAAGGCATTGAGGGATTCTCTTTGAGAGGAAGCAACAGACTCGAATAATTCTTTATCGTGTCTTACGATTTTCATTCCCTTGCCACCACCACCACTTGCGGCTTTTACAATACAAGGGTAACCGAGCTTTTTTACCTCTGCTAAAAGGGTTTTGCTGTCTGAAAAGTCACCGACAAAAGCTGGCGAGACCGGCACTCCTGCCTTTTGAGCCATCTCTTTGGCAAGAATTTTGTTTCCGGCTACGGCAATAGTTTCTGAGGAAGGACCAATAAATTTTATTTTTAAATCTTCAACGGCCTTCGCAAATACTGCATTCTCACTTAAAAAACCAAATCCAGGGTGGACAAGATCCGCATTACACTTTTTCAATGCTTCTATTACTGCTGGGATATTGAGATAGGTCTGTAAGGGTGAGTCTCCAGAAAGCTCTATAGTTTCATCGGCCATTTCAAAAGCTAAACTATCTTTGTCCGGTGTGGAGTGAATGAGGATGGTGGTAAACCCCATATCCTGACAGGTCCGTATAATTCTGACCGCTACTTCACCGCGATTACAAATTGCAACCCGCAATTTTATTTCCAACTTGGTGTTCTCTTTTCAAAAAACGCCGTCAAACCTTCTTGACCTTCTTTTGAAACCCGACGCTTGGCTATGGTTTTAATTGTTGCCCGTCTTGCAAGCTCAGGGGATTTAGCGTTTTTAATTTGATGCAATAAATCTTTGGTTACTCTTGTGGCCTCCGGAGCATTATGAACAATCATATCCAGTCGATCTTGAATGAATTTTCTGCTCTCGATCGCCGTCCCGGTAAAGTGGATGAGACCACAATCTTGAGCTTTTTTAGCGCCGAAAGTTTCTGCAGTCAAAAATAGATGCCTGGCATCTTTTTCAGGAATTTTTCTCAATACGTAAGGGGCAATCACACTAGGAACGACTCCGATTTTAAGTTCACTAAAGCAAAATTTCGCATTTTCATCGGCGGCCGCGATGTCACAGGTAGACACCATGCCCAGTCCACCACCAAACACATTGCCCTGAACTTCTGCCAATACAGGGACGGGACAATGAAAAATGCTTTCATACATTTTTGAGAGAGTGTCTGCGTCTTTAATATTCTGTGCCAAAGTAAATTTAATAGATTGCCTCATCCAATTTAAATCCCCACCGGCACAAAAGCTGGGACCGCGGGCTGTGATGAGGACGGCTCGCACCGTTAAATCTTTTTTTATGCTTAAAAATGCCTTAGTGATTTCTCTCATCATTTCCAGAGACAAAGCATTGTGAACTTCTGGACGGTTAAGGGTGACAGTTAAGACTCTTTGATTTTTTTCTACAATGACCTGTGCCATAAGTTCCTCAAATCACATTCTGAAAATGCCAAACCTACTTGACTCATTTTCTTTATTTGTTGCTGCAGCTAGTCCCAGGGCCAAAACTTTCCTTGTTTCAATGGGATCAATTATTCCATCATCCCAAAGTCTTGCCGTGGAATAAAATGCGCTGCTTTCTTTTTCATATTTTTCCAAAGTCGGTTTTTTGAATTCTTCTTGCTCTATAGTCGCCATCGTTTTTTTCTGAGAAGCCAGCTGCTCAAGCTTGACGGTAAGTAGCACCCCAGCCGCCTGTTCTCCGCCCATAACGCTGATTTTTGCGTTGGGCCACATCCAAAGTTGCCGGGGGTGAAAGGCCCGCCCACACATTCCGTAATTTCCCGCACCGTAACTTCCTCCAATGACCACTGTAAATTTAGGAACGCTTGCGTTACTGACGGCCATCACAAGTTTTGCTCCATCTTTTGCAATACCTTCATTTTCATATTTCTTTCCCACCATAAATCCCGTGATATTTTGCAAAAAGATAAGAGGAGTCTTTCTCTGATTACAGAGTTCGATAAAATGAGTAGCTTTCAAAGCACTTTCACTAAATAGAACCCCATTATTTGCAATAATTCCTACGGGAAATCCCCAAATTCTTGCAAACCCGCAAACGAGAGTAACACCGTACAATTGTTTGAATTCATGGAATTGACTGGCGTCCACAATTCTGGCAATTATTTCTCTCACGTCAAAAGGCTTTTTTGTATCTTTGGGAAGAATTCCATAAATTTCTTTTGCATCAAATAATGGATCCTGTTTTTCAATTGCGGCGAGTGCAAGAGAAGACGTTGTCAGTGGCCGTCGATTAATATTCTCAAGAATATTTCGGCAAATTTCCAAGGCGTGTTCATCATTGTCAGCAAAATGATCTGTCACTCCGCTTTTTTGACAG
>JBBQPV010000213.1:0-4692 GCA_038216925.1 Bdellovibrionia bacterium | reverse complement strand
CCCGTCCTCGAGTAAACGGGACCACGCAGAAGCTACAAAAATTATCGCAGCCCTTAGTGATAGTCACAAAAGCTGAAACTTGGGTGTTTCTCACTAAGGTAGAAATTTGGTAGGGAGATCGGTGATCCATTGAAGTCCACGCACTACGGCTATTTTTCTCTCGGACCTCTTCTAACATTTGGGGAAGAAGGTCAATGGTGTCCGTCCCAAAGACAAAATCTAGAAGTGGTGCGTCTTTAAGAAGTTTTTGACTCTCTTGTTGCCCAACGCAGCCCCCCACTCCAATTTTAAGATGGGGTTTTGATTCTTTGAGCTTTCGGTAGCTCCCGATTTCACTCATAACTTTGTGCACGGGTTTTTCCCTTACCGAACAAGAGTTGATGATAATCACGTCGGCATCAGTGGGCGACTTCACTTCTGTGTAATTATGCATTTCCAGTAAGCTGTGCATTCGCTCTGTGTCATGGGTGTTCATTTGGCAACCGTAAGTGGTTATGAAAACCTTGCCAAATTCGTTGATTTCTTTCATGGTCAATTTATATTCTCTGGCTTCCCTTAAAGTCAACCTAACTCCCTATTTTCCCGAGTCTTTTTTAGCGTTTTTGCAGTGGTTTTTTGGGGGGAAATCTCATACCCTTTAAAAATGGAGCCTAGAAAGAAAACCTCTGTCGTTACCAAGAAGCAGAACCTGCCACCTGATTCATTAAAACTCATCAAAGAAGTGATCGAGAAAAACTTCAAAGTCTTCAGTAAAGACAAAAAAACCGTGATCTTAGGGGATATTTATTTTGAGGAAATCGTAGTTTTAATCGGTTTCCAAAACAAGACCGGTATAAAACAGGTGAATTTTATCGCCAGCGTTGATCATGACGTAAAGAAGAAAAACACCATGAGTCAGCTCTATATTTCTATCGACGCCCTCGGGTCTATGATTCTGCAATATGTTGAGGCCGACGGGGAAATTGAACTTCCCACAGAGTGGACGGAATTTGCCCTTGAGGGTCAAAAAGTATTCATGAAATTTGACACTACAAATACCGATTTGGAATCAAAAGCCAATAAAATACTTGATCCTAAGAAGTAAGAAGCTCGTTTGCTCTGCTTACATGCACGGTGCAGCCATGTTTGATATATTTGCACGCTCGGCGTAGGCACGGCGGCGGTGCGGTGCTCTAAAATGAGCCCGTTAGATTCGCCCCTAAACTTCGCTGACATAAACGGCCTTATTCAGTCTTTCCGAATACTACCGGAAATACAATAGCCTTTTCTCATTCACTCCAGAATTTTAAATAAAAATATTTCACTTTTTAGAGCCATTTTTAGCTAAATACGGCGATTATTTTTGAGATTAAATATTTAATTTGACATCGCTACTACTTCAACGTAAATTATGAAAATGAAAAAAGCAAAGCAGCTTGGTTTTGAAATTTTAGAGAATAAAAACGCAAAATATTTTGGCGGAGCTTATTTAAAAGACAGTAATCCAAAAACCAAAAGACCCATCACCACCAAACGAAGCATGCATCTTGTGTTAAGATCTGTTTTGGCTAAAGGTGCATTTTCTCTTCTCAAGAAAGAACGAATTATCGCTAAAATTATCTACAAACAGGCAAAGGTCTCTGGGGTGAAAATTTACAGATTCGCAAATGGAGGCAATCATCTGCACCTCATCGTCCGCCCTTGCTCTAGAGCCTCATTTAATATTTTCATTCGAAGTATTTCCGGCATAATAGCCAGAGAAATCCTTGGCGCTCAACGAGGCAACGCTAAAAATTTGAAATTTTGGGAAAAACGCCCTTATACGCAAGTTATAGAATGGGGACGGCAGTATCAGACATTACTCAGATACCTAGATCAAAATGCGCTGGAAGCCTGGGGATTCATCCCTTACAAACCGCGGAAAATAGTGCCAGGCAGACTGTCTACGGCCTGAGATAAGTTCACGCGTTAAATAGCGGCATTAATCTTGAGTCACGAAACACAAAATACACCCACGGCTGTAAATCATAAAGTAAGTAAAATAAGTTGCTTACTGTTTTAGTGGATTTTAAGACTGGAGTTAGTCACAGCGCCCATTGCATCAACGACCGCGTAAACCGGGGCCGAAATTCTAAAACCCACCATCGTCATCGTCAGTAGTACTTGGCACTCCGCCGCGCACTTCCTCGATAAATCGATTATCATCCTCTTCACTTTCCGCGTCCTCATTGTCATCGGCATCCATTTCCACAATGATTCCGTTAAAGTCTTTTTCTGAGGAAAGATCTTTTCTGAGCATTTCTAAATATTTATCAGGATATCTTTGGGTGAGTTCTTCGATATACTTGTCTAATTTTGCACCATCGAGAATCTTGGTTTTATTTTTATTGCGCTTCCAGTACATGATGTAATGAAGTCTGCAATGCCCATCAATGACCGCAGCCTCATCACAATCGTGAACTTTGCAGTACTGTTTCCCATCGGCATTGGTAAGAATAACTTCCTCTTTAACCTCTGGCGCAACATTTTTCTCTGAAGCTGCATTGGCCTTTGCACCTTTGGTTTTTCCAACCTTTTCCGTCACAGGAGAAAGAGCTGGCGTCGCCGCTTTGACTTTACTTGATTTCCCTGTGGTGGTTTTTGTTTCCAGTGAAACTTTTTTTGCCTCAGCCTTGACTGCAGCGGGTTTCACCGCAGCTTTGGTAGAAATTTTCAGTTTTTTGTTTTTATTTTCCGCGGACTTAGGGCTTTTACTTAAAGATAGTTTTTTCTTAGATGTTTTAACTGATTTGCCCTTAGCTATGATTTTTGAGGGAGCTTTTGATGGCGCCTTTTTTGTGGCTTTTTTCTTTTTGTTTTTACTCATTTGATTAGAGCCTCCGTTTTGGACCTTAGAGAGGTAGAACCCCCTTGTCAAACGAATTTTTTACCCCTACAACCTTAGAAAAGCCCAAGGAGGATTTCCATGTCAGATTCAGTGATGATTATGTCCGCAGTGCGAACACCAATTGGTTCTTTTAATGGCGCCCTGTCTGCGGTCACCGCTCCCCAATTAGGTGCCCATGTCATAAAAGAAGCGGTTTCAAGAGCGGGACTCACCGGAAGTCAAATCAGTGAAGTGATTATGGGAAATGTCCTTACTGCTGGAGTGGGACAGGCACCAGCTCGGCAAGCGGCAATATTTGCTGGGCTTCCCAATGATGTTCCATGCGCCACCATCAACAAAGTCTGCGGAAGTAGTTTAAAGGCGGTTATGTTAGGCGCCCAAGCCATACTTCTCAAAGACGCTGAAACTGTTGTTGCTGGGGGACAAGAAAACATGTCCTTGGCCCCTCATCTTTTGGAAAAATCTCGCTTAGGTTTTAAAATGGGCAATGTCCAGTTAACTGACTCTATGGTCAAAGACGGCCTGTGGGATGTGTATAATAATTTTCATATGGGGTCCGCAGCGGAACTTTGTGCCCGAGAAAAACATATTTCAAGAGAAGAACAAGATGCCTTCACCGTGGAAAGCTATAAGCGGGCTCAAACCGCCAGTAAAGAAGGATTTTTTAAATCAGAAATTGCCCCGATTAACGCCACTTCCCCTGGCGCTAAAGAATCTCATTTATTTGAAATAGACGAAGAACCTTTCAAAGTTAAATTCGATAAAATTCCAAGCTTGAAACCAGTTTTTGATAAGCAAGGCTCCGTCACTGCCGCAAATGCCAGCAGCATTAATGATGGGGCATCTGCCACGGTATTGATGTCAGAATCCCGAGCCCGAACTTTAGGATTAAAACCCATTGCGAAAATAATCGCCCAAGCCAGTGCGGCTCAAGCCCCGGAATGGTTCACCACTGCACCGGCTAAAGCTATGGTTCAAGTTTTAAAAAAGGCGGGTTTAGAATTAAAAGACATCGATCTTTTTGAAATCAATGAGGCGTTTGCCGTTGTGGCACTTGCAACTATTAAAGAATTAAAACTGGATCCTACGAGGGTGAATATCAGTGGCGGTGCAGTTGCTTTAGGTCATCCAATTGGTGCCAGCGGCGCAAGAATTCTGACCACACTTCTCCATAACATGCAAAGAACTGGGGCAAAAAGAGGAATGGTGAGTATTTGCATCGGTGGTGGTGAAGCCTCTGCAGTCATTGTGGAGCGCCCATGAAAAAAGTTTTTAAAAATGCAGCAGACGCCATTTTTGATATTAAAGATGGATCCAGTATCATGTGCGGTGGTTTTGGTCTTTGCGGAATCCCTGAAAATCTCATTCAGGCTCTTTTTGAAAAAGGAACTAAAAATTTAACGTGCATGTCTAATAACGCCGGCGTGAATGATTTTGGTTTAGGAATCATCATGAAGAATCGCCAAATAAAAAAAATGATAGCAAGCTACGTAGGAGAAAATGAACTCTTTGAAAAGCAATTTCTCTCTGGAGAACTGGAAGTGGAACTTTGTCCGCAAGGGACTTTTGCAGAAAGAATCAGAGCCGGAGGAGCAGGCATTCCTGCGTTTTTTACTCCCACTGGTGTAGGCACTTTGGTTGCAGAGGGAAAAGAAGTAAGGGAAATCGAAGGTCGAAATTATGTTTTAGAAAAAGCACTCAAAGCTGATTATGCCTTTGTCAAAGCGTGGAAGGGTGACTCTTACGGAAATCTTGTTTATCGAATGTCCACAAGAAATTTTAATCCCATGATGGCCACCGCGGGAAAAATTACAATTGCTGAAGTG
>JBBQPV010000212.1:0-4699 GCA_038216925.1 Bdellovibrionia bacterium | reverse complement strand
CTGATCCTCCACAAAATCACCAGCGTGAGCGTATGGAATTCTGAAGGTCAATAAGCAGAGTATGAGTGTGATAATAAAGCGTGATTTCAAGACTTCCCCCAGTCCCCATTATCTAAAATAAGCAAGCTTAGCGCCAGCTCTAAAACATCGAGATGTGGGAGAGGTGTCAGGCTATTGGTCCAGTGAATAAGTTTTCTACAATTTGGCATCCCCATTGCTTTATCTAAATAGGAATCAACACAGGAGAAATAACATGACCAAACAGAAGCAAAGTGCAACAAAACACCCGGATCACGAACATCTTGTTGAAAATCCTAACCACATTGAACCCAGCGAGTTCAAACCAAAAATGGAAGGAATTAACAACACCGATGTTCCCGGAGTGCCTCCGGAAAAGCGGGCGAAAAACAATCCCACTCATCAAAATGAGGGATTGTCCGGTGGTGGCAGTGACCCCTTAGATATAGACGCTTTTTAAAAGTAGAAGTACATCCCGGCCTTGAGTGGTGTGTCACCGATTGTCCTGAACCTTACCCCCGAGGATAATGACGTCACACCCACTCCGGCTTGGAAGTTAAACCCGATGCTATCAAGCCCCGGGATAAAAAATTCCACGCCGCAAAAACCATTGAGTTCAAAGCCTGAACTTGTAGATCCCGTCCCTCCGGATGTGGGGCTGATGCTCACGAGTCCCACTCCTGCGCCCATGTAGAAGTTCATATTGTCTTCAGGAAATATTGTTTTATAAACTTTTGCGCCAAAGCCAAAGTTGGAACTGCCGTTTGTTGAGTTTGTGGAATTAGTGTCGATGCCGAGGGCCGCGGACACAGAAAAATCTTGGCTGGGATAATATTTTACCGCCAGACTAGGAAGACTTGCCGCGCTGAATGAATCCGAGTAACCCACACCCAGTCTACTTGTCATGTCTTTGGCTTGGGCTAGGGTGGAAACGATCAGTGTGATTGCGAAGATGAGTTTTCCCATGCAGGTCCCCTTTGGTAGGCAGTATATGTTCGGTGTTAAGTATTGTTTGTATACCTGGGATTTCTCAAGAGTTTTTTTACTTGCCGTCAAAGATTTCCGTCTGTAGAACCAATGTGTCATAAACGCCGGGTCTGTAGCTCAGCTGGGAGAGCGCTTGCATGGCATGCAAGAGGTCGTCGGTTCGATCCCGATCAGATCCACCATTTCCAGTTATCAAAAAACTGAACAATTTTCAGGTCATTCACAAGAATGAGCCCTTGATAGTATAATGGAGTTTACTGCTCCCTATCTTGCGAAAAAAGGAACGCCCTTCGGACTTTCCTTATGCGAGATGAGGTAGTCAAAATGAAATTTCGGTTTCATCTTCATTCCGGAGTAACTTGCATCATTTTCATTTTGAATGTACCAGAATGGACTCGCTTGTGCAAAAGCTCCCTGAGTGTCAACAAGAGCGATATCACCTATGTTGCGGACCAAAAGATCAAGGCTCTCCTCGGACGTATTCGGCACATAATCGACCCCTCGAAACAAACTTCCGACGTTAAGCCCGCTTTGACCTATGACTCCATACAAATTACCAAATTTTTTATTAAGCCAATAGCCTAATGGCTTGAAATCCAAACCGATGTAATAACCATCGGCACCATACCATTCGTCGCGTGACATCTGCTTAGTTACATGAAGATTGTGTCCAAAAATCATGATTTTTTGATCGAGCGGAAAAGTTGCAAATAATTCCATAAAATTATCGAACATGAAGGCGTCTCGCAAGTTCCAACGTTGTTGTTCATTATAATCCGCTTTGAGGTGTTGTTCGAAGTTATCGATTATTAAAGTCCGCAGAGAAGCCCGTACCACAGCCAAAGTTTCAGATGGTTGTTTGATGTCGAAGATGAGGCCCAATAGATTTTTAAGTGACCCTTCGCAGCGTAAGTAGCGCGATTGCGGTAATCCAGGGGCATTAGGTCCTTTCATAAAACTGATGTACTCAGGATGAGCAAAAAATTCTGTGAAAGAGCTCACTTGACCGTTGATCAAAAGACAGTTAAGTGCGGCGTCGGCTAGAAGGTCCGCTGTTTCCTTGCCACTTGCCTTGTTCTCTGTCAAAAATTTCTTAATTAATCTGAAAGATTCCCATGGTGGATTCCAAGTGTCGATCCCGTAAATAAGAACAGGATCGCCAAAATGGCCGCGGTTAAATTCGGCCAACGCTGTTAAGAAATCTGCGTAATCCGTCGACGCAAAGCCCACAGAATCCCATTGTCTGAAATGGCTCATGGCGTCCTCAAGGGTTCCTGATCCCGTCAAATATTTATTGATGATTTCAGAGTCTAAAATCCCCTTTTCAAAGAACAATCGCCGTAGACCGAATCTGTTTATCATGTATTTAGCAAGGTTGAACGATGTTTTATTTATATTCGAAGAGGTGTGAGCAGACTCACCAATCGCAATTATTTTTTTCTCCGCTAAGAACGTATCTAAGACTACAAACTGCTGCGGATCGTAGTAGGCTGCAGGAATAGAAATGATTCCGCCCGAAGGTGCCGCTATCGTCGCCACTGAAAAAAGCGCAAGAATAGAAATTGCCAAAATTTGATATCTCATAGTCGATACTCCTCGCATGTTACTTACGTCAAAAAGTAGCAAAATCAACATTTATTTTTTGGTTTTAATGACCGACACTTTAAACTACTAGTCTGGCTGCCGCCCAGTATTTTTTAGAATATCTAAATGAGAGGAAGTCTTTACTAAATACTACAAAACAATTGCGCTTCAAAACGTAAACGTCACGCAGTATTACCAAAAAGCATAAAATATTCTCGACTTAAATCCTGTAATTTTAATGTTGTTTCTAGTCGAGCCTTAATTAAGTGATAAGCATTTGTAGTTTGCCTAGGTACCATACATTTTCTTTTGACAGACTCAATAAAACTCCGTACGCTTTGATTAATTAAGCCAGCCAGGAGATCACAAAATGAATACAATTTTTAAAAAATCATTTGTTTTTGGGTTGTTTTTAGTGGTTCTGACATTTTTTTCCCAAATATCCTCAGCAGATATGACGAAGGACATTACGGCGGGAGTGGAAAAACTTCCTCTTGCACAAAGGTCTCTGACAAAACAGCAAATGAAAAAATGGAATACTGTTTTTAAGAAAAAGTTAGCTGCTCCTTGCGGAAAAGATTTTAATTATGAAATTCATTGGGAAACGCTGATTAAGGCCGAGGATACGGAGTATGCGAATTTTGAGTCCGAATTCGCTAAAGTGTATTTCGAACCCATGGAAGCCGCATTTAAAGACCTTTGCAAAAACGAAGAGACCAAAAAAGCGATGCTTGCGCAAATTAAGACAATTGTAGTTAAAAATGAATATTCGTCGACAGGTAGTCCTCAAACAAGCTCCGAGGATTGGGCCACTTACAGCAACGGGGTTTTAACTTTGAACATGTCGTTCAGAAACACTGATGCGCCTGGAATCAATGGACGTGCCCTTGCCATGGCAAAGGCCCTGACCCAAGGTTTGAAATAAGCAAAACGGCTAATACACGCTCTCATTATCAGGACCTCCTTAACTAAAGTGGTCCCGATGTCGAAATGATCGGTTAGAGTATTTAGCAGCCTTTTTTCACTCCATTTTATTTTTTCCAGCCATAAGTAATCAAAATCTTGTGTTTTCCAAAGGATCTCGTATTCTCGCGATACTTTGATGTCTTTTGGTCCGACCAGGTTAGGATCAGGTCCATTAAAAGGGGGCTGAAAACTTGAACAAAAAACCTTTTAAGTTTGCTTTTGGATGGAGAAATTGAGTTAGTTCATTTTGTTGTGGACCCGAATAGGGTCAATGGAATTTTTAAGGAGAATGTATGGTTGAAGGTAAAAGACTAAATAATTTGGCGGTTGAAATGACCTCTGGTGCTTTTAAAATTATTTCCGGAATCAGTAAAGAATTGGGAGGGGACAATGAAGGTCCAAGTCCCCATGAGCTTCTTGAGGCGGCGCTCACAGCGTGCACGATTATGACTTTGCAGATGTACGCCAATCGTAAACAAATGAAGCTGTCTTCCTGCAACGTTACTGTGGAAGTTGAATCTGAATCTGCTCAAGCGTCAGTTATGACCAGAAAAATTCAATTAGAGGGTGAGCTCTCCATCGAAGAGCGTGGGCGGCTTTTAGAAATCGCTAATAAATGCCCCATTCACAAACTACTCAGTAGTAAAATCACTATCAATTCAAGTTTGTACTAGTGTGACGCTTCTTTTGGCGTAATCGTAATGGTCACAACTTGTCTTGGGCTTAAATCAAGGCCAAACTCGATTCCGCTCTCATATTTTAAATGATGGTCGCCTTGAGTGAGCAGGTGATCCCCGCTCATTTTTCTTTTTACAACTTCAATTGAATCATTCATACGCACACCTTTGTCCGTTGAACCTTTAAATGCCGAAGATAAAAAAATCATTTTAATTTCCCCAGAGTCCCCGGGAGGCACTACTTCTATTAGCATTTCAGTTCCCGTGGGACCATATTTGTAGTAATCAGATCCACCGGACGCCTTTACTTCGTCGAATGGTGCGCCTTGCAAAATTTCACTCAAGCGGAGCCACCTGATTTCATGATTGGGATCCAGTTGATTTCGTCATAGGGATCCACCCGATTTCACCATTGGGATCCACTTCACCAGAGCTACACGAATCAATGCCAGATAGCGTCTTAGTTA
>JBBQPV010000211.1:0-4709 GCA_038216925.1 Bdellovibrionia bacterium | reverse complement strand
GACATTCCAAAAAATAAAAGTGATGTTGATTTGATAAATTCTCGTCGATCCATACTTCCTCCGTTGATAAATTATTCTGGAGAAAGTATGCCTCTAAAACTTGGCTCCGGCAATGCAATTGACCGAATATCGCTCTATACCTAACATCGTGCTCTCTAAAACTTGCCACTGACCGTGATAAAAATAGAGACGGTAGTTAAAACCGTTAAGAGGAGGCAGGGTGATATTTCGAGTCAAGCCCTCCTGGATGGAAACGTATATTGATGAACTTCCATTTGAGCGGGTTTCAGTTAGGACTTTTATTAAAGCGGGTTGATTTTCATCAAAGCGAACTTGAATTTTAGAAATACCACTTCCCGACAAATCAATGCAGGTAAGCCACTGCTCAATAGAGATTTCCGCGGAGAAGGCTCGCAGGGCCCAAAACATTAATATTATTACGACGATGAGTGTACTTCTCAAGATGGGCACATCTTGCTGCAGGTTTCCAATTAATACAAATTAAGAAATCTTAAAACTTCTCGTGTTCTGCGTCATTTTCACAACATTGTAAAAACCCTCGACACCTCTTTTAATGTTTTGATCCCTCCACTGGTTACTACCTGGATAAAACGCGTCCAACATGGCACTAATGCGCGCCTGATCATGGGCCCCTTGATGAAAATACCGCTGATCCTTTATCATGGCGCCTAACATTCCTAAGGGAGACTTTGTTCCGAATTCCTGACAAATATAAAAAAATCGATTTTTTTCAAAAGCATCCCGAAAGGCCAAGGACAGCGCACCATGGGGTTTGTAAAATCCCTTTTCACAGGTAACATCAATCGCAGTTTGGCTGAGATTATTAGTCCACCAGTCTTTTTCCTCCATTGTGGCCTCTCCAGCCATCAGCCAATTCTCAGAATTTCTTTTTCCCAATCCTGTGTGAACATCAATCAGAAATATATTTTCTTCAGTTTTCAGAACCGCTTTCAAATAGGCCGTTGATGAAGCAATTTCCTTAGCAATGGCTTTACCCCCGTAAAAGGCCGCACCAGAAAACTCGTATTGGCCAATGGTCAAATGACGTGCCATGGTTTCAATTCCATATTTAGAGATGAGTTTTAAGATTCTTAACCAAGAGACCGCTCGTGGCTCTGTATACCACCACTGAAATAATGGTGCAAATGGAGCAAAATCAGAATTGACGGGGCGCTCTTCTCCATTTTTAAAAAAATTTCTATTTAGATCTACATTTGCCCCGTTGCCTCTTCTATACCAAGCCATTCCATAGGGATTCAGTCCATGTACAAAACAGACATTTATCCCATCGGCTTCTTTAATGCGGGCTAAAGCCGCAGTTTGTATGGCGGAACCCAAGTAACCTTCAATGCCGTGGCACCCACTTACGTGAATTAGGGTCGGCAAATCAGCGCGGATCTCTCCATGGGCAATATCTATACACAGCTCTTCATTCTCTGGCCCAGCGCTCCCCAGGGTAATTGAAAAAATATCCAGTCTGTTTTGTCTGCAGCTGTTAAGGAATTTTTCCCGATAATTTTTGTAGGTTACTTTATCGATGTCCACTGGCGCTCCCGAATCAGTTTGGCTTTAAATATTTCTTTAATCAAGGATAGGTTCTCCTGTAGAATTTCAGTTGTGGAAATAAAAAAGTTTTTAAAAATTTTTGGACCTGGGGTGGTTGCTGGCGCAGCAGATGACGATCCTTCTGGAATTGGGACATATTCCGTGGCCGGGGCAAAATTTGGATACACTTTTTTATGGACCGCCATATTGACTTGGCCCCTCATGGCCGTTGTCCAGATGGCCTGTGCGCGCATTGGAATGGTCACCGGGCGCGGGCTGAGCTCCGCACTGGAAAGAAAAATTCCTCGACCCATTCTGGTGATCTTTAGTGTCTCTCTTTTTTTTGCGAACACATTAAATGTTGGTGCAGATCTTTCTGCTATGGCAGACGCCGCGGAACTATTTTCCGGGGTAAACTCACATTATTTTATCATCATCTTTGGTCTTGGAATTTCTTGGGCCACCGTAAAATTAAGATATTCTCAAATTTCCATGGGACTGAAATGGCTTGCCCTGTTTTTATTTTCATACATCATCACTGCATTTGTTGTAGGACCCAATTGGAAGGAAGTTTTTAATTTTACATTTATTCCTCATTTACCGCGTAACAAAGAAGAATGGTCTATGCTGGTTGCCATTTTGGGTACCACTATTAGTCCCTATCTATTTTATTGGCAGTCCTCACAAGAGGTGGAGGAAGAGAAATCCATGGGAAGAAATTCCGTCGCGAAAAGAAAAAATGCTTCAGCCGAAGAACTAGGCAACCGCCGCATAGACGTAGGCGTTGGAACTTTATTTTCAAATATTGTCATGTTCTTTGTTATCTTGACTACCGCCCTCACTCTACATAAAGCAGGCATTACGAATATTGAAACATCTAAGCAAGCCGCCGAAGCACTTCGGCCACTAGCAGGAAACTTGGCCACAGCCCTCTACACCATGGGTCTTCTAGGTGTGGGATTTCTGGCCATACCCACTCTCACGGGTTCGGCTGCTTATGCGTTAGCGGAAACTTTTAGATGGAGACAAGGATTAGACGCTAAGATCAATAAGGCTAAAGCGTTTTACGCCGTTATTATTTTTTCCACTCTACTTGCCATCATCATGGATTTTTCAAAACTCAATCCCATTAAGGCTCTTTATTGGTCGGCCGTGGTGAACGGCGTTCTTGCTCCATTTTTATTAGTGGGCGTATTAATGGTGACTTCAGATAACCAAGTTATGGAAGGCCAAAGGAGTTCTAAGATTTCAAGGGCAGTGATTTTTTTAACAATGCTCGCTATGTTTTTTTGCGCCGGAGCTATGTTTTTCCTTTAGTTAGAAACTGGGACTCTATAGAGCTTAAAGACATTATTGTTAATTGTTAACCCACCGGCAGTTCCCTTAGCCGCGGCCGCGGCTGTTCCGTCCAAAGTCTGAAGACTATAAGCGTAAACTCCCGGAGCATTTGGTTCTCGCTGAAGTGTTTCTAAATAATAAACAAGTACAACATTGCCATTGGCACCGTGTGCGTATGGCGCACCAAGTGCCCCGCCCACAGAAAGAGGAAGGGTGGGATATGTGCGCAAATGTTTCTGAGTAAAATGATAACAGGTTTGTCCTGCTGCCGTGTAACCGGTGAAGTCTGCTTTGGTGTCATAGACTTCATCTTCACTTAAGTTGGGATCAGGGAAAATGGGATTGCGGTGTTGACGGATTTGATCCCCAGCATTTACTAATTCAGAATCAAAATTTTGAAATAAATTAAATTTATCTAGAGCCACACTTTTAGAGTGCAGCATAAAAAACTCAATTCCGTCTATAATGCCGTCTCCATCTGTGTCTGGATTAAGTGGATCAGCGGCTACACTGGTTGTACCAGAGGGACTATTATTTTTCATATATGACTCTTCACATTTTGTGAGAAGGTCGTTGTCTTCATCGGTTCTGTCCTGACACGGAATCAAAGTGTCTCTGGCAATCTTTGCTGCGTAATGAACATAGTCTCCGTAACCGTCACCAAATGAGAATCTGTTTTGCGGGTCATAGGGTTTTCCCAGCGCCATCTCATCTTTATCGCAAAGGCCGTCACCATCGGAATCAACTCCCACGGTACCGTCAAAACAAATAGCGGAATTTACGTTATAAACAACAAGACTCCCGGGCTTAATAATATAAGTTTCACCCGTTGGTCCATTAACCAGAAGGTCATCTATATTAAAATCAGGATTAGTATTTAAATTTACAAATTTTCCCTGACCGTGTTGCGCCATCGCCTGCAAACCAAGAGGTCCTTGAGGATCATTGGGCCCATAGTATGCGGTGCTAAGATGTATTTTTCCTTTTGCTGAATTCATCAAGCTATCAACCATGGCAAGTTCCGTGGCACCCACGGGATGAGTGAAGCCTCCATCATCGGGGTAGCCATCTGAAATAAAAAACACCATGTAGTCGCTATCTTCCTTTGGATTTTTTTGTAAATCTATTTGTATTGCTTTTTGCGCTTCCGTGAGGGCCGCCTGATATGGTGTTTCTCCGGTATCAGGATTATTTCTCTGTTGCTGAATGGCACTTTGCATATCTCGAGGATCCCCGCTAAATAGTGGGACTGCATCAGTACCAATATAGGAATTCGCTTCCCAATTATGGAAGGCTATAAAAGACCATTTGATGAGAGGGTTTGATTTTTTCTTCAACCAAAACCTCTCAATGTTGTCCGCCCGTTTTTTTTCATTAGGATCGGTGGCTACGTCTCCCAGGTTTCCTTCCACGTTACTGCTGGATTTATCCACCACAAACATGAACTTAGTGATGTGATTACTTGCGTCTGGAGGCTGAGTGCAAAAATCACCTTCGCTGTTGACAGAGAGGGGCTGAGGAAGGGGACGAGATAGATTTGTGTCACTACATCCAAGTGAGACAAGAGCCAAGAAACTAAATAAAATCTTTACTGACTTTAACAAACTACCCCCACTTAAAGCTTGTTCGGCAGAGTAAGGGGCGCTCTTAAAATATAATTAAATGTGAAAAATAGTGACTGAGATCTTTACAAGACTTTTGACTATGCCTTGGAAAGGATCGATTCCACGATCTCCGCAAAACCCTCCCCACCCTCCAAAGCGGCTACAAAGGCGGGTTTCATTTGAATTTCATCTTTAAAATTA
>JBBQPV010000210.1:0-4745 GCA_038216925.1 Bdellovibrionia bacterium | reverse complement strand
AAGACGAGAAAGATCTCCCGCAGACTATTCGTAATAATCTAAATCCAATGAATAAGTGTCTTTATAAATATAAATTCCGTAAAAAGAAATGGCCACACACATAATACCTACAATAAATCCTGAATGAATCATGTCTGTTTTAGATTTGAGGAAAAAAAACAACGCAGAAATTGGTACCAGTGAACCTCTCACAAAGTTGGGAACTGTGGTTGCCACGGTAGCACGTAAATTGGTTCCAAAGTTTTCTGCAGCAATGGTTACAAATAACGCCCAGTAACCAGAAAAAAGCCCCATAAAAAAACAAATGGTATAGAAGGTTTCTGCGTTTATACCATCCATGAAAAAATAAGATAAGTTTCCAATACTGGACAGCACTAAGAAAAAAAGTAAGACCTTTTTTCTGCTCTTAAAGTAATAACTCATAAGCCCAGACGCCAAGTCGCCAATTGTTAGTCCAGCATAGCAGAACATCACTGCTTTACCCGCTTGAATGGCGCCATTTACGTGAAGAGCTTTTGCAAACTCGGGAGAAAGGGTAATTAAAATTCCCACCATAAACCAAAACTGAATACCAATGAAAATGCAGCATATGTAACGTTTGAATCTGTGTATATTTGTAAACAAGCTTAGAAACTGACCCCGTGGAATTTCTGATGAGACTTTCATTTTAGAATAAAGGCCAGATTCAAACACACTCACTCTTAGAATCAGAAGTAGTAAACCAAAACCACCACCAATAAAATAAGCTGTCCTCCAAGTAAATGTATCTGCAATAAACCAAGCTAAAACGGCCCCACTTACTCCTACAGAAGCAATAATAGTAGTCCCAATTCCACGTAGGTTTTTTGGCAACGATTCAGAAACCAGTGAAACACCTGCGCCGAGTTCGCCGGCAAGGCCAATGCCTGCCAAAAATCTAAGGAGTGCATACGTCTGGTAATCATGAACAAAACCATTAAGAATATTTGCGACGGAATAAAGGAGAATCGAGCCAAATAATACTGATAACCTTCCTTTTTTATCACCTAGAATACCGAACAGTATCCCTCCCAATAACATACCTGCCATTTGCATGTTAATGAGGAGAAGTCCTTTATCTGTAAGGTCTATGCCCGTTAAACCAAGATCAGACAGGCTTCTTGTGCGGACGATGCTAAAAAGGAGCAGATCATAGATATCTACAAAATATCCTAATGCCGCCACAACAACTGCTAAAGTAAATGCTGATTTAAAATTTGATTTCATGTTTACCGCGCAAAATCGTATTCCCTTTCCACTTTACACACTCTCACCTTAAATGAACTGTAGAATTTTTCCCGGCCAAGCTTTTGTGCAACAAGATGTTCCTCATTTGCCCTCCAATTTTTTACATCTTCCAGCGTTGCCCAATATGATACAGTGATTCCCTTTCCCGCCTGGTCCCTAGCACTTTCTATTCCGATGAATCCCGGCTGGTGAGACGCAGCCAATTCCATTTTCTCCGAAACCTTATTATATCCCTCGGGATCTGCGTCTCCTCTCTGGGATGAAAATATTACGGCGTAATATTCTTTAGTATTTGTCTTCATAACTTTATCCAATAATATCTTTTCATCGGTCCGCCCTCGTATTGTGGTTTTGTCTCTTGCAATTTGCCGCCATTTTTCTCAATCACTTTTATAGAAGCTAAATTATCATCGTTGCACGTCAATAACGCACTCATAATTCCCAAAGACTTAGCAATAGGTAAAGATAAGCGAAGCATTTCACTGGCTATTCCACGTTGCCGGAAACTGGGTCTTGTGTCATATCCAATGTGTCCACCAAACTGTCGTAAGCTAGCGTTTAGTTCGTGGCGGATTGACAGCCGGCCCACAAACTGTGAATTCACAATAGCCCACAGCTCCGTCGCCCGCACTGGGGTCTCTTTGGTCCAATCAGTCATCTTTGAGTTTTGGGAGTTAACAAACTCTTCAAAATTCTCTACCGCGGCGGCAAAATCAATTGCTTTTGCCCACTCTAGTCCTTCGTTTTGAAATTCTTGTAATCCGTGTAAATAGGATTCTTTGTAAATCACTGTGGGGGTTTCTAATTTCAGCTCCATAAGGCGGGAAGTCTAATGAATGCAAATTCAGTTGGCAAATTGTTTCGAGAAGACTAGTTTAGCTACATGGAAAAGAAGATGTTCAATAAAGTTCCACAAGTCACCATGGCCTTTTGGATTATCAAAATTTTGGCCACCACCGTTGGAGAAACCGGTGGGGACGCTGTTTCCATGACATTGAAATTGGGATACGCGGTGGCAAGCGTAATTTTTCTCATTTTCTTTGCCCTGACGTTAGTTGCCCAAGTACGTTCTAATAAATATCATCCAGTTTTTTATTGGGCTGTGGTTGTGGCCACCACAACAGTGGGAACAACTATGTCCGATTACCTGGATAGAACACTGGGCATGGGATATATAAAATCATCCATTATGCTTTTTTGCTTTGTTCTCCTCATTCTTTTCATTTGGAAGAGGACCTTAGGACACATAGAGTTTGAAAATATCACCACAAAAAAAGAAGAGTTGTTTTACTGGCTCACCATCCTCGTATCAAATACTTTGGGAACAGCGTTAGGCGACTTTGTGGCAACGGATGCGGGACTAGGATTTCAGCGGGGAGCGGTGATTTTTTCTATACTTCTGGCCATCGTTGCCGCAGCCCATTACCTGTTTAAAAAATTTCCACCAAGCTTACTATTTTGGAGCGCCTATGTGTTAACGCGCCCTCTCGGCGCCACCTTGGGGGACACGCTCACTAAGCCCCACTCTGAAGGCGGCTTTTCCTTAGACCGCATATCTTCGTCTATAGTTATCTTAACTTTTATGATTATTGGAATATTTCTGAGTAGAACAAAGGAATCGAGAACATAATTTATGCCTATATTTTCAGAATTTGGTCTTCTTCCTTCATTGGAAAAGACGTTGAAGGAAAAAAAATTATTTAAGCCTACTGAAATTCAAACCAACATCATTCCCTTAATGATGGGTGGTCAATCTGTGGTTGGCGTTTCTGAGACAGGAAGTGGAAAGACCTTGGCTTTTGCACTTCCACTACTCCACAAACTGAAAACTTTGGAGGAGGAAGGCAATAAGATTACTTCCGGGAGCACACCAAGAGCCATTGTCATGACTCCAACTAGAGAGCTTGGCGAACAAGTTGCCAAAGTCTTCAAAACTTTCACTCATGATACCCGTCTCCGTGTGCGTCCCGCGTTGGGAGGGATGGCCTTTGATCAAGTAAGAAGAAATATTGCGGGTAATTTTGAAATACTCCTGGCCACTCCCGGACGGTTGGTTCAAATCATGGAACGAAAATTAATTGATCTTTCTGATGTGCGCATGTTGGTGTTTGATGAAGCGGACCAAATGCTTGATGACGGTTTTTTACCTGATTCAAATCTCATTGTAGCAGCGTGTCCCAAAGATCTACAGCTTGCGTTATTTTCTGCCACTATTTCAAAGTCTGTACAAACTCTCATTGAATCACTATTTGCAAATGCCGAAGTTATTAGAAGTGCAGGGTGTGGGCGTGTTGTAGAAAGTCTAACAACAAAAAATTGCATTGTGAAAGATGGAAAGCGCTGGCCCATTTTTGAAAAATTAATCAATGAGAAGACTACTGGGGGAACCCTGGTATTTACCAATACCCGAGAGCAGTGCGACAAACTTGCTAAGGAAATTGTAGATAAAGGTTTTCAGTGCGCTGTGTATAGAGGGGAAATGGATAAAAATGAACGGCGTCAAAATTTAAAAAAATTTCGTGAAGGGGCCATTTCTCTCCTTATATCTACCGATTTAGCTGGTCGCGGCCTAGATTTAGAGAATGTGGGACGAGTTATAAATTATCATTTGCCAAAACAGATGGATAATTATCTTCACCGTGCCGGAAGGACTGCACGAGCCGGCCGGTCTGGCCTTGTTGTGAACCTAATCACCGAAAGAGATGAGCCCCTCATGCTTGAAGTGAGTGGGAAGAAAAAAAAGAACCCAGGGAAGAAAATTATTTAGCCTCTCCCTAAGACAACATATCCCGTCATGCGCATAGCTTTCTCTTTTACCTTTTCCGGCACAAACGGCCAAAGGAGATGAGCTATGAAGGGCATCGGAGGTTTACGTTTAAATTCCTTTGCAATCTCTCCGGTGAAAACAGTGGTCTTTTGAACCCACCCTATTTTTGCAAAAAAACCAAACCAATCGTTTGGGTAGAATAGAAAGGGTGCATTTTTCATTTTAAGGCTTCGCACCGCACTCTTTAAATAAGGGTACACGCTGGGGTGGAAATATTCTGTGATCCAATATTTAAATTCAGGTTGTAATAAAAGATCCTCGCCTAATTCAGAAACTTGCTCGAGACTTAAATAGGGAATGACTCCTTCGGTGAGAACCAGAGTTTTACTTCCCCGCGCTATACCGGATAAAAAATTCTGGCGCTTTTTACGATCTGTTAAATCAAGTTCAATGCGAGTCAATTTACATTTTGGTTTTTCATCTGCAAGAACTTTATTTTTATGAGAAATAATTTGGGGGTAATCTACTTCAACCCAATTCAGCTCTGAGGGAAGTTCCATCCTGTAAGGTCTTGTGTCAAGGCCCGCGCCAAGATTAACTACGGTATCTACACCTTCTTTAATGAGGTCCGTAATAAATCGGTCTATAATGACAGTTCTACTTACTACAGACCATTCTGTATATCGACTCACCCGGCTCATGGATTCGGCAA
>JBBQPV010000209.1:0-4746 GCA_038216925.1 Bdellovibrionia bacterium | reverse complement strand
CTAAAACAGGGAATCCAGGGAAAACCATCTGACCGGCATTTTTTCAAAATAGACGCGCTATTTTCAAAAGGCGCGCACTTTCAAGATCATTCCTGGAAAACTTTAGAGTTAGGGCCCAACTACATATTTGAAAATCGTGATCAATATTCTTACGGTGCCGGCTTAGGATATGCTCCGTATTTTAGAATAGGTCATTCCATGCGATGGATGTTCACTCCAGTTTTTGATATTCATTTGGCGAAGGAATATTTAGGTAAGGTCATTCCCCTTTTTAATCTGAATGCTCGGATAAGATATTTAATATTAAAAAATCTTTTTTTAGAGCCTGGATTGGGCGCGGGAAAAGCGTTACAAGCGCAAACTTCGGGTTCCGTGTACCTGGTTTATTCCATGGATTTAGGATTCAATTTAAATTATTGGAAAATAGGTCCGGTTTCTGCTGAATATATATTTGTTAAGTACAATTCTCTGGTGTCCGCTACTGCAACTCAAGAATTCCAGTTGGGCTTAGGCTTTGGATGGGGGGATCATTGAAATATTTGGCGTTATTTTTAGCTTTGATTCTTTGCTCATGCGGGCCCGGGATATTCCCAAATGGGAATTCACCAAGTCCGTTTGGATTGGCGCTCCTTCTTAATGGGACGAGCGACTACGTCAATATCGCTCAATCTACCATGAATCTTCCGTCTACCTTTACTGTAGAGGCGGAAGTGATCATGACAAGTTTGCCTTCTTTCAATGGCGCGATATTTTTTCACGGTTCCGGTGTGGCTTTCATTAGATTAGGCATTAATACCACGGGACAGGTTACTGTTGCCTTCCAACAGGGTGGATGCACGGTCATAGTGGGAACAACCAACGCTGTGTTAGTCCCCAATAAAAACTACCATTTGGCATTCACGCACACTGGTGCAGTTTATAATACATATATCAACGGAGTGTTAGATGTTGGTGCTTCCGGAGCTATGGTCACTGGAGCAGGTTGCCCTGTCACACCCATGTTTGTTGGCTTTGACAACGTTGGTGGATTTTTTAAAGGAATTATCGATGAAGTCCGTTATTCAAACACTGTAAGATACAGTCTCGGTGGATTTACTCCTCCCTCCTCACCATTTACGTTTGATAGTAGCACTATAATTTTGTTTCACGCAGATGATGGAACGTCGTCCGGGACTGTCCCTTCTTTTAATTCGTTAACATCGTACTTTTTCAGTAGCAACCCGGCATATTTAAAATCGCCATTCCCTTAAGAAGTTGATTTCAAGTTTGATTCTTTGAATGAGA
This sequence comes from Bdellovibrionia bacterium, assembly GCA_038216925.1. Taxonomy (GTDB): domain Bacteria; phylum Bdellovibrionota; class Bdellovibrionia; order JABDDW01; family JABDDW01; genus JBBQPV01. Next base: position 3,462 of record JBBQPV010000209.1, on the reverse strand, counting down.
TTGGGGCAATACTTTCTAGAAATGATTTTGCGGTTTCTTGGAAACAAATTCTTAGTATAATACGGCTTTTTTTTTGTGGTTTTCCCTCCCGCGTGGCGCACCCTGAAATCACTCAGCACGCCCAACTGGACACCGCCTTTTGTTGCACGCATTGAAAGGTCAACATCCTCCCAAAAAGTTCCCAAACTCTGATCAAACGGACCTGCTTTTTCGAAGCTCTCTTTGTCTATGACAAAAGCTGTACCCGGAATATAGGCGAATCCACCCATAGTCTCAAATTCCTGTAAAGATTTGCAGTGGGCCAGATGGCCTTTTGACGGAAAAAACCGTCCTCCAATACAATCAGTTTTGGAAGAATTTTTCCAGAGAACGTGAGCTCCCCATACCCCTTGAGTTAAGGGAATCTCAGGTAAGGATTCTAAAGTGCAATCGTTTGTCAAAAACAGGGCCCATTGAGATTTTAAAAACGCCGCTTTCAAACCTTGGTTAGCACCACCGGTAAAGCCGGTATTTTCCTTAAACTCAAGATGAGAGATTTCAGGAAAGACGAATTTCAAATAATGGACATTTTTTTCATCGGAACCGTTGTGGACTAAAATTATTTCTTGAGTAAAATCCAGAGCAGACTTGACACAGCGGAGAGTGATCTCCGGATGGTTATAACTTAAAATGACTAACTGGAATTTGGACATTTAAATGGTCATACAATGAACACCTTATTAAGGACAGAAAAAAGCAAAGTGCTTATACCTGCCGCGGGGTTTGGGAAAAGATCCAAAACCGAAGACGGAAAAAGTAAAGAGCTACTCATCCATCCTGTATCAGGAATGCCGATGATCAGACATACCACTGAAATCGCCCAAAAGCTTGACTGCGACTGTCACATTATTTTAAGAAAAGAAAAAACCGATTTACGAGATTACCTAGAAAATTTAGATTTCTCCAAAAATAATCTTAAAATACAAGTAATTGAATCAAGTATTGAGTGGCCAGAAACTTTACTACTCAGTGAAAAATATTGGGCCGAGTCTAATTTGATCTTACTTCCCGATTTAATCTGGGAGAATAGTGATGTCGGTTTCCGCATGTTAAACCACGTGAATTCTGGTGATTCTGAACTGGTCTTCGCGGGGAAAACGGTCTCTGACCCAGAAAATTGGGGCATCGTAAATTTATTCAATCAAGATGTAATATTCTGTGAGAAGCCACGGAGTTTTGTCTCACATCCTTGGGCTTGGGGATTAATAGCGTTCAAGCGCAGTAGAGGCCGGGAACTTTTAGAAAAACTACTCAAGAGCTCCCAAGATCATGAGTGGCAGTCATTATCTGGAGTAGCTGAGCTATTTGACCTTCAGCAAATGCGTGATGAAACACGCTAAAGGCGGCAAAACTATTTCAATTACAAAATTTTAGGCAGCGTTTTTATAGGATCGGGGCAAATCCTGAATGGATTTGGCCTCGTGTGCTGAAACTCCAATAATCTGTTCGAGCCGAGTAATATTTAAACGAAGGTTTTCAGCTTGGTTTTGTAGAAAGCCCGCCATTTCTGATGCTTGCTGTGCAAGCTGAGTATTTTTGTTACTCACCTCGCTTAAGCTATTCATTGCTAGAGAAGTGTGACGAATGCCATTCTCTTGCTCCTTGGCCGCATTAGAAATTGCTGTGATCATGGTATCGAGCTCTCTCACATTATTAGCAATCTTCTTAAACACTTCTGCACAGATGGCAGAAATCTTTTGACCAGCTTGTGCTTTAGAACCGGTTTCACGAATTGTATCTTCAACTCGCCCTGTGCTTTCATGAAGGAGCTTACCAATTTCTTCAGCCGCACCACCGGAAACTTTTGCAAGCTTACCGACTTCATCGGCAACAACTGCAAACCCTTTTCCATGTTCCCCTGCTCTAGCCGCTTCAATACTCGCATTAAAAGATAATAATTTAGTTTGAAAAACGATGTCATCAATGACTTGGGTTTTGACTTCAATTTGTCTGACTACATCACGAATTGTTTCTAATTTTTTATTTGACTCATTGATGTCGGTCATAGCTTGTTCAAACTTCTGAACTACTTTTTGTCCGTCTGCCGCCTCTGCCTGACTTTCCTTCGCTTTTCTCATACTCTGTTCAGCATTCTTTGTTGTTTCCGCAATGACTGAAGTAATCTGATCCATGTTTGCCACCGTGGATTGGAGGGAAGCATCCGCCTCATTAGATGAGGATGTTAATTTTTGACTAATAGTATTTATCTGTCCGCCAGATTTTGTGAGTTCTGTGACAGACTGAAGAAGTTGCACGGAAACTTCATTTAAAACATCGCTGATTTGAGAGGCTATTTTGTAAACTCTGATTCCAATTGTTATGAGTGAGAGAGCAATTCCTAAACATACCCAAAAAATACTCCACGCTAATTTTTTTGCTAGTACATCTTTTTTGTACGCAATTTTAAACTCACCTAGTTCAGCGTTATCCGCACCCAAAATCTTACTTTGGTAGACGAGGAAGCTTGGTAAGTTGACGCCGCCCTTTACACTTTCCGCTAAGACTTTAGTGTCTTTGTCATAAAATGCAGCAAAGGCTACATCGGAATTTTTTGCCAGTTCGTGGACAAAACTCTCTAGAGCCGACAAATCATAATTTGTGATGTAGGAGGGGGCAACCTTTGACATAAATCCTGAAACTGTTTTTCCTTTAGAATCCATGGACTCATTGACACTGGTCAGCGTGATTGCACCCAGAATAATTCCCAAAACTAGCGTCACCGCAAAACTTATAACCAGGGTTGGAACTACAAACTGGAATTTTATTCCTTTGAGATTTGTTGAATTTTTGAATCGATTTTCCACCATCTCAGATAAATTAAACATATTCACTGTAAGTCTCCTTTGGTGTCTTTTTATCGACAACTCCGTGGGAGATCATAAATATATTTTATGGGACATTAGTCCTGAATGTTAGAGAGGCTTGGCGCTTTGAATTTTACTGAAAACAGTAGCAAGATTTTCCCGAATAAGATCCGAGGTGAATGGTTTTAAAATGTAACCACTCACGCCCAACTGAATGGCATTAACTAACTGCCCCATCTCTGCCTCAGTGGTGATCAAGATAAAAGGCTTGGTCTTGATATCCTTATCTTCCCGAACCTTTTTTAAAAGCTCAATTCCTGTCATTTTAGGCATATTCCAATCGGAAACCACCAGGGAGATTGTTGGGGTAGATTTAAGAATTTCCCACGCTTGCTCTCCATCACTTGCTTCAACAAAGTTGCTGTAACCCAAATCAGCAAAGGATTTGGTGATGAGCTTACGCATGGTCATCATGTCGTCGACTACTAGAATTTGTGTGTTCAGTGGAAACATTTTATTCCTGCCCTCCCATCTATTCTATTAGCCCTAGGAAAATGTTCAATACATTTATTTAAGCTGAGCGCTTTTTTGATTCGGCAGAAAACAATGCCCGAGGAAT
>JBBQPV010000208.1:0-4761 GCA_038216925.1 Bdellovibrionia bacterium | reverse complement strand
TAAAAAACTAAACACTATTTTCTATGGAGCCACAAGTCTTGAGCAGGCCAAGCTCTGCTTTTGGTGATGGGCTTTGGAACTTTGGCAGGATACTTACTGCCCGTTTACCAGCAGACATCTACTTGGATTTATCGCTACTCTCCCAATCCTAATCATGGCGGGTATACCGGCGATGCTCTTGCTAAAGGTTTTTCATTTCTTATTTCTTACGGTTTAGTGTGGGTTGGACTCTGGATTGGAAATAAGGTCGCACAGCGGACGCTGTACAGTGGCAACTTTCCGCAAAAGTAACCCGGTACCTTTAAAAAGAGCAGTAAACTTTTAGGAAAACGTCAATTCCTGAAGGAGAAGTGGTAGTAATTAATTTGCCGGTGCCGTCAATACTAGCCACCCTGAGCTGTGCGTATTGGTTTGCGGGAATAAGCATTTGCCGGCGTAATTCATCAGAGTCATAGTTTACAAATTCAGACTGCGCCACTTTCAATTGTTCTTTTGTGTCAGTCGAAGTATGTTTATGAAACTCCGTACAAATAAACTGTGTCACTTGGCGCACAGCTTTTTCTGTTGCAGGCGCAGCGACGAGTAAAGATTTTCCGTCAGAGTCGTAAAGAGGAACTGTAATAGTCTCTATTTTTGTAATCCTATCGGGGGGATCGTGTCTCAGGGCAAATATTTTTAATCCTGGCGGGCCACCGTGAGCAGTGATTGCGAGAGTCACACAAAACAGGACCAGTGCAGACATCCTCATGAGATTATCTCTTCGGAAAGTGATAATTTATAAATTTGTCAAGCTCATCGACCATCTGACTAAACATGGGATTAAAAGTGTAGGTGGCATTTGGTGGAATATCGTCAGGTGCTTTCCAGAGACTATTGTGTTCCACACCTAAAGCTTTGGGAACTACAAACAGTGACTTCGGTGCGACCAGTGAATTATGAAAATGAACAATTTCTGGATGGCTCACAGTTCCGTCGGATTCAGTGGTGGCGATAAATACGGGGATACTGATTCTTTGATAAACACTTTCCCTTTGAGTCTGGGGAAGTGCAAAAAACGTGGCCCGGTATTGTCGAAGTCTATTTAAGATCAGCTCCTCAATTTGAAATCCAGCTTTGGGTGAAACTTCCGCGATGTCTATTCCATCTGGAGGAAGTTTGTGTTCAATTTTATTTCCATTAAGATTTAATATGGAACCTGCGATTACTTTTTCAAGCGTGGATGTTTTCAATTTCAATGCTGGGGCAAATAGCATCAAACCTTTAATAAACTCCGGGTGATCCAATGCGGAGATATAAGATAGCTCCCCGACCAAGGACGCGCCCGAAAGAATCACTTTTTTCCCAAAAGCTTGGGCAACGACGAGGCCTTCATTATGCTTATCAATCCAAGCCTGATACTTAACCTTATCTAATGCGTAAAGATCTTTTTCCCAATGGCCAGGGAGTAAAATGCTGATGACGTTAAATCCAAGAGAGTGAAAATGAGCGGCTAAAGTCTTCATCCTCACCGGGGATTCTAACAACCCGTGAGTGAGAAGGACGCTGTACTCGGTTACGCGGCCATGATCTAAAACCGTTGGCAAGTGCCTTGGGTTACTGACGTTATCAATGCTTTTATCTAAAATAATTTCATCAAATAGCTGCCGACAACTGGCGATGCTGAATCTATCAACGGCCTGAGCGGCGGGTATGAACAAAAGCATGAGTTGAGCGGCGAGCATGAGTGATAAAAATGATTTTTTCATAGCAGAAACTACTACAATTTTGGTGCCACGTCGGAAGCATCAAGACTCCGAATATCGGATCCCTTGCTGTGAAATGGAGACAATTATAAGCTATTGATCAAAATATGGACGCATTAAAAGGATCAGGGCGATTAGAGCCGGGAGAGCCTGGATAATAAAAATTCTCTTATTTACCGTCACCGCACCAAAAATTCCGGCCAAGGCCACATAAGATAGAAAAAAGAATTTGAGAGACCGGGCCATTTGTAAATCTGTAGAGACTAAGCTCCAAATCAGACCCGCGGCTAAGAATCCATTATACAGACCTTGATTTGCCGCCAGCCTAGTGGTGATTTGAGCGGTCTCCGCCGATTGCCTAAATGTTTTCAGCCCTAAGGGTTTAGTCCAAAAAAACATTTCCAAAATCATAAAATAAATGTGCTCAAGGGTAATGATGGAAATTAAAACATATAGAAAAGTAGTCATGACACCCCCTCTAATTTTAGAAGCCTTGTTTTAATGTGTAGGCCCCCTGAGTAGCCGCCGAGGGTTCCGTCAGAAGCGATCACTCTATGGCAAGGAACAATGATGGGAATTGGATTTTTCCCGTTGGCTGAGCCTACAGCACGTACAGCCTTAGGGTTTTTAATTTGCAGAGCAATGTCCGCATATGAAACAGTTTTACCAAAGGGTATTTTACTGAGCGCGGCCCATACAGATTTTTGAAAATCAGTTCCTGTCACATCAAAAGGTAGGTCAAATCGCTTCCGCTGACCGTCAAAATATTCTTTCAACTGTCTAGATGCTTGTGCAAGAATTTTAACAACAGGCTCTGATCCATCTAAAGATTTTAGAAGTGTTATGGGCTTCTTTTCCCAAGTGATACTTTGCAAGCCATGGTCGGAAGCCACGAGATAAACGGGCAAGAAATTAGTCTTCATATACCACTGGGCGATCTTCATTTTAAATCTCCTTTTTTGTCAGCGTATTCTTTCCACAAAAGCATAGCAACGTAACCACGCCAAGGACTCATGGCGTTCACTGATTTCAAAGAGTGGGTTTTCAAAGCCTTAGACAAAATCAAATCTGTGCCTGGAAAAGAATCAGCGTGCCGCAGAACTTTGAGTGCCATGTAATTCGCCGTCCAAGGACCAATCCCCTTAATCATAGACACTTTTTTTACAAATTCTTCAACATCCTGGGTAGGGGCAAGAGTAATCTCTCGGTTGGCCACGGCCTTTGAAAAAGCGATGACAGTTTGTCTCCTCGCTCGCGTAGTTTTCAGTTTCTCCAAGTTACAATTTGCGATGACACTCGGGGTGGGAAATAATTTAACAGCTCCAATGCTAGTTCCCAGTAGTTCAATCAAATCATTCACCAATCGTCTTCCATGATCCACGCTGACGAGTTGTCCGAGAATAGTACTAATTGAAATTTCAAAGGGATCCCAGCCGGAGGGAAGGCGCACACCGGGATGTTTTTTGAGTAAAGATTCAAATTTGGAGCATGTTTCTAAAGTGTTTGCGATGACAAGCGGATCGGAGTCTAAATCAAAAAGGCTTCGAACTCGAAGAATAATTTCCTGCAGCCTAGAGGTATCAGGAAAATCAATTTCTAAAATGAGTTTTGATTTTTTAGAATCATTACTTATGAATATTTCGCCTGTTTTACCTCCAAATTCAATAACTCTAACCATTTTATCGCCTTCAAATCTTTCAAGATTTCCGATGCGGTGGTTTTTATATGATTGAAGAAGGCCCGCAAAATCCAAAGGGGGACGATAGGGAAGTGACAAGCAAAGCTTCGAATGTTTTCCGGATTTTTCTCGCCGCATATTCCGAGGTCTCACTTTATATCGATCCTTAAATGAATCATTAAATCTTCGAATAGAATTAAATCCCGATGCAAAAGCTATTTCAGAAATGGGTAATTTAGTTTCCGTGATCAGCTTTCGAGAAAGATTTAGTCTGTTTTCAAATACCAGTTGCTTTGGAGTTTTTCCAATCTCTTCCATGAATAGCCGTCGTAAGTGTCTTGAGCTCACACCAAATACTGCTGCAAAATCATTTTCATTAAATCCTTGGGTTTGTGGGGCCTGAATCATTTTGATAGCACGTCTTACGATGGCGGACTTTCCAATCCAAGCTGGGGAAAGCGGCGCGCTCTCCGGCCTGCACCTGAGACATGGTCGAAACCCTGCTCGCTCTGCTTCCAGATGATTTTTAAAAAACTGTATATTAACTCTCTTAGGCTTGGCGGGACAAATGGGGCGGCAATAGATACCCGTTGTTTTGACTCCAATAAAAAATTTACCGTCAAAACGATTATCCCTGGTTTGCATCGCTCGGTAAAATACATCGGCTTGTTTCATAGAGAGAGAATAACCTAATAACTATGATCTGTCTGGCTGTTTTCGGACATTGTCATTTTTGCTCGTTTTAAAAATTCTCATCAGTAAAAATAAAGACGGGAAAATCAAAATCGACCCAACAACTAGCGCCCAAATGAGAAGGTGGAGAGTCTCTTCCGGGGCAGCTGAATTATGAAATGTGAGACCCTCTACAATAGTGGGATATTGAAGACTAAACCAGCCACCAAGCACGCAAGTCAAAACGCCGGCGACACAAACCCGACTCATAAAAACCAGATCTTTATATAAACCTATCCAGAGCGAAATGAGAAGCAAAGTGGCAAAGACCATGCAACCCATGCTTAAAGTGGAGTCAATAAACATATTTGACAGTTTTAAATGATCAACCCATGCGGCCAGAAACACAAGAACACCGGAAATTACAGAAAAGACATTAAAAGTCAGTGTACGCTTTAAAAATATTTTTTTTAGATCTTCCTGGGCCCCACATTCTCCGACAAGATAAACGGCTGCAAGAAAAGAAAAGAGCACGCAAGTAAATAAACCAACAGAGAGGGAAAATAGATTGAGCCAAGGGCTAAGGAACACTTCTGAAAAACTTTCCCCTGTTCTTTGGGAGTTTCGAGACATTAAAACGGAACCAGCTATCACGCCCAGCATGAAAGT
>JBBQPV010000207.1:0-4776 GCA_038216925.1 Bdellovibrionia bacterium | reverse complement strand
TATACATATTCTCGGCGGCTGGTACTCGGGAAGTCTTTAAGGTTTCGTAGAAAAAAACAAATCCCCACAGAAATGACAAGTTGGAATCACAATGCCGGTAAAGGGGATCATGCGACCGGCAAAATTTTTCAGATGTAATTTAAGGCTCTCATACAAATGAATATCTTGTTCGCTGAACATCACTCCAGCTCCGGTTGTTCCTGTTCTACGCTGAAAATTTTGCGGAAGGGGATGGGTGTGGAGATGGAGAACAGATCGAATTGATTTCGGGTCAGAAAGTAAATCAGATTTTTGCATCTTACTTTCAAACTCATTGTCTATGTCCGTAATTCTATTGGATGTGAATATAACTTTTCTTGAAGTTCCATTGTTGTAGTTCACCACCACTGCTCCAACTTCTCTTTCATTGTCAGGAAAATCACTAAATGAAAGTTCCCGCATTCTTTTGATCAGGTTTGCTAGAGGCGCATTCTCTGCGGAAATACGATGGGACCACACGGCGCTCTTTTTTGGAAAACTGGGGAAGTTGATTTTAAACCTCACTTCAGGTGGAATGATGACAGAACCGTCGGTTTTACCGGTAAGGTAAAAATCAGAATAAATGGTTTCGGCAAGGCAAGGCTCCGCCGCTGCCAAAAATAGGAATACGTATGTCAAAAATGTGAGCAAAAGCTTCACGTTAAGCCCTCAATGACTGTCTAAGTTTGTATGTATTTATATATTTGCAATGAGGAGGCCAAGGCCTGGAATTGCTTCGGACATAACAAAGAAGGCCGGTCTTTAATTTAAGTTAGAAATTAAATTTTAAGCTGGATTTGTTTTCCTCGGTTAAACGAGCGAGCTTCGCAATCATGACTAGGGGTTTTGACTGAGTCTTTAATCTCAATAATTTGACTTACATTTAACTTGAACAAGAGGGTCATCAAAAGCTTGATCATTCCCATTTAAAGTGAATGATGTTGATTTACTAACCTCAATCTGCATTTTTGCCATAATTGAAGCCCTCGACATGTTGCCTTCCAAAACTTTTTTATCAAAGTCCATTATAGTTACTTTAAAGATGTCATTCGACAATATGAAACCAAATCCGAAGTTGCGACTAGCTCCAGTTTTAGATATAGCATTAAGTACTTTGACTAAATTCCCAACAGGTTTGGGGAAGAATACTGTCTCTATTTTTTCGTCATTAAATATAATATCACAATTGATTTGGTCTGCGGCATAGGCCTGCGCACTAAATAAAAATAAAACTATCCAATAAAGATTTTTAATCATCGTATTCCCACCTTTACCCAGATTAAAATTCAAACATGTACGGCTGGTCAAGAATCAAATGATTTCGATAAAAGCATTGTATAAAAAAGGGTAGCCTTTCTGTCCGGCGAATCAATTCTTCAAATAGCCTGTGCATGCCCCCCTGTCTTCAAAATTTAATTATTTTTAATTTTAGGCATAGTTGCGGTGAGATTTAAAAGAATAAATTATGTTGGATCATCTCTCTATGGAGCTAACTGACACTCTTGGTTGCCGTTCCACAGAGTTATATATGTTTCTCCGAGGCCTCCCTCATTTGAAATTTAATCTCCCAAGTCCGAAGCAGAGAGGCCGGTCATTTTATCGCGAAAATTCCGTGGTATATTTCTTTTTTGTGAATTTTTTTGGAGGAAATATGAAAAACGAGGAACTGATTATCAAGCTTCACGAGAAGTCTAAATCCATCTCTCAAGAGATCGCTAAAAAAGAAGTGGATCTCATTTTAATTTTAAAAGACGTGATTAAGTATGAGGTCTACAGGGCCTATAAATATCCCAACCTCTTTAAATATTTGACCCTCTCTCACGGAATGCCGGAGTGGAGAGCTTACGAGATCTCCACTGTAACAAAGGCTGCTATGAAATTTGGAAAATTAGAAAAAGCTCTTTTATGCGGAAAGATCTCTGTATCTAAAGCTCGTAGAATAGCTCCAGTCTTAGACGAAAATAATATCGATGTTTGGATGAAAAAAGCCCGTTTGAATTCTCATAGGGATTTGGAAAAACTTGTCGCTGGACTGAACCCGGAAGTTTCTCTTTATGAAAGCGCAAGATATGTTTCGGAGAATCAAATTGAACTTAAACTGGTGATTTCAGAAAAAGACTATGAAGATTTCAAGGGACTTCAGGACATCTTATGTCAAAAAACTCAAAAGGTTATAAATCTCAAGGGCACCCTGAATCATGCAGTCAAAGAAACCTTAAAAAGAGTAGATCCCTTACAAAAAGCTGAACGTGCGAAAAAAAGATTATTGAATCAACCCACTGAAACCCAAATTCCTGGCACGTGCACAAAACCGATAGATCGCCCGAAAATCCCCGCTGAAATTTTCCACCAAGTTATTAGAAGAGATCGCGCCAGATGCCAAGAGAGTCATCCCAATGGAGAAAAATGTGGAGAAACCAGGTGGATCGATTTTCATCACATTAACCCTGTCCACCAAGGTGGTTTAAACACACTTAAGAATCTCACAATCTTGTGTAAGGGCCATCACCAACTTGAGCACTGGAAGCGTTGAACCCAGACTTGGTGACCAACACTAATGTTTTTTCTTCCTTTTATTGTAGAGTCACGTCACTTTCTGTTATTGAGTACTTATGAAAATCCTACTGATTATTTTTTGTAATGTCTCACTGATCACTTTAGCCAATACGCCGGCGAAATCTCCTCAACCATCCATGGCTGAAATTATCGCTGCTTCCAAGCCCGGTGATTGGCGAGATCTAGATCCTCAAAATACAGTATATATGGAATTGGCCAGTGGCAGGGTCATCATAGAACTTGCGCCGCCTGCCTTTGCCCCCAACCACGTAGAAAATATAAAAAAATTAATGCAGGAAAAATACTGGGACGGCCTCGCCATTGTCAGATCTCAAGATAACTATGTTGTTCAGTGGGCTGACCCCAACGCAGAGAAGCCGGCTGCTAAACGGAAAATAAAAAACGCCAAAGAAACTTTACCGGCAGAATTTGACAGTAAAATTAATCCCAAAACAGCTTTTAATCGGCTCAAAGACGTGGATACGTACGCAAAAGAAGTAGGTTTCTCAGATGGATTTCCCGTGGCCCGAGATCCAAAGGCAAATAAAAATTGGTTGATTCATTGTTACGGAATGGTTGGCGCAGGTCGAGACAACGCCATAGACAGTGGAGGGGGGACGGAACTATACGCTGTCACCGGTCACTCTCCTAGGCAGCTTGATCGAAACGTTACCCTGGTTGGCCGAGTAATCCAAGGCATGGACTTATTGTCGTCGCTTCCTCGGGGAAAGGCGGCCATGGGTTTCTATGACAAGCCTGAGCTTCACATCCCAATTAAATCTGTCCGTCTAGCTTCAGAAGTCCCATCCTCTGAAAGGACTATGCTTGAGATATTTCGCACAGATACGCCCACATTCCAAAAGCTTATTGAATCCAGAAGGAACCGTCCCGAAAAGTGGTTCAATTACCAGGCAGGCCACATTGATGTGTGCAACGTGCCGGTACCGTCGCGGGTTAAAGCCGCCCCCTAAAGCCACCATTGACGCTTACCCCCATTAGGAGTAAAACATTTCCGAAGTGAGGTACTCCGTAATGGGTGATGTTCTGCCCGATTTAGAATTTTTCATGAATGAAGCCGTTACCGAGGCTCTCAAAGGTAAGGGACACACCGCCCCCAATCCCGTCGTAGGCGCAGTTGTGGTGAACCCAACTGGTCAAATTATCGGCCGAGGGTTTCACCCAAAAGTAGGAGAATCCCACGCGGAAGTTTTTGCCATCAATGACGCTCTCAAAACCTCCGCCGATCTTTCTCAATGTTCGATATTTGTAACTTTAGAACCCTGTAACCACCATGGTCGAACCCCTCCATGTTTGGATTTGATTGTAAAACATAAGTTGAAAAAAGTGATCGTTGGTTCCACAGATCCCAACCCCCAGATGGCCGGCTCAAGTATTGAGAAACTAAAAAACCTGGGTGTGGATGTGGTTTCCGGAGTGTTACAACATCAAACAGACAAGCTCATCAGAGGTTTTAAGTCTGTTCTCCAAACGGGACTTCCCTATGTCACTTTAAAGTGTGCTGTGAGTATTGATGGAAAAATAGCCACCGAATCCGGTGAATCAAAGTGGATCACCAGTGAAGAATCCAGAAACTACGTCTATCAATTAAGAAAAGAAAGTGACGCCGTCTTAGTGGGAATTGGAACCGTCTTAGCCGATGATCCTAATCTGGATGGACGAAAGAAAATTATTTTGGATTCTCGATTGCAAACGCCACCTACATCTAAAGTTTTTAAATCAAATGGCGGCGTGATTATTTATTGTGACAGAAATTATTCTGCACAAAAACGCTTGGCACTTGAAACCGTCGGGGCAATTGTGATTCCTGTTGATCTCAATGGGGCAAAACTGGATTTGAAAAAAATCCTTTTAGATTTACCCAGCCATAAAATTCAAGATGTTTTTGTGGAAGGTGGAGCCACTGTTCTAGGTGGTTTTCTCACGGAAAAGTTATTTGATAGTCTTATTTATTTCATCGCACCCAAAATTATTGGAGAACGGGGTAAATCGGTATTTGCGGGATTTAATGCGGAGACACTTTCCGATTCACTGATGCTAAAAAACATGACGGTAAAAAATATTGGCCCTGACTTTATTTTGGAGGCGTCGTGTTCACAGGCTTAATCAAAGAAAGTGGGGCTGTGCTCAGCACGGAAAAAAAAGAAGGTGGATATGACCTCCGTCTGAAGTGTCCGCCCTCCT
>JBBQPV010000206.1:0-4792 GCA_038216925.1 Bdellovibrionia bacterium | reverse complement strand
ACAACACCGTGGGGATCCATTCCCTCATTAATAGGTGTCGAAACAAGAAGAATTTTTTCCTGAGTGAGATTTTCGAAAATCTCCGCGAATCCATATCGCTTAAGGCCGTTGATGAAAAACGGTTCTCTTTGAGCAGATAACCCAATCCAAGTTGAATCGGTGGCAGAAATACATCTGCCGGCTAAATCAAATAATGCTAAGTCTTCAAAATTTGGAGACAGATTTCTTCTTTGTCTCAGAAATTCACTGATTCGTTTAGTTCTTAAGGGCTCTTTCTTAATTTCCGTATCTAGGAATGCACCGCTAGCGCCCAATATCTTTAAATCCAACTCTAAGCGCTTTAAATATTTTTGAATTTGCTCTGAAAGCGTAAAAGAAAGCACCCTTAACTCATTTGCGGCATTATCCGTTGCCGTTTTCTGCGCAAACTTAAGACCTAGAAAACTTGTGATCAAAACTAAAATAATTAGCAGCGTGGAAAAGGAGAGAAAAATTCTCCAACCGATTCCCCTAAAAAGGGATCTCATGCATCGGCACTTTCTTTTTTAGTAGCAATTTCTAATTCTTCTAATTTTCTGTATAAACTCGACAAGCCTAAGCCCAATTCTTTAGCGGCCTGCTTTTTATCCCCACCGCAACTATCCAAAACTTTGACAATGTGACTTCGGGAAAATCTTTTTATAGCCTCGTCAAGATCGATGACAGCATCTTGATCTTCATTTAAGTTTTGAAATCCTGAGGGCAAATCTGCTACTTCAATTATCTTGGAATTGGAATTTAAAATCATAGCGCGCTCAATAACGTTTTCAAGTTCTCTTACGTTGCCGGGCCAACTGTATCTCATCAATCTTTTAAGAGCCTCATGGGACATTCCTTGAATGTCTTTTCCCATTTCCATTGAATATTTTTTAATAATAGCTTTAGAAAGCTCAGGAATGTCTTCTGGTCTTTCTCTGAGAGGCGGCATTTTAATTTCAACCACGTTAATGCGGTAGTATAGATCTTGTCTGAATACGCCGGTTTCTACATCAGTCTTTAAATCTCTGTTTGTGGCGGTGATCATCCTGGCCTCAATTTTAATTGTGTTGTTTCCACCCACCGGAACAACTTCCCTTTCTTGAATGGCTCTTAAAATTTTTACCTGTAGGCCTTTCGGCATATCTCCAATTTCATCTAAAAATACGCTGCCTCCGCGTGCCGTGACAAAAAGTCCCTCTTTGTCCGCCACCGCCCCAGTAAACGAGCCCTTTTTATGTCCAAACAATTCACTTTCAAGAAGATTTTCGGGAATGGCGCCGCAGTTTATAGCGACAAATTTTTTGTCTTTCTGCGGACTCAGCGCATGAATTAGTCTTGCGGCCACTTCTTTTCCGGTTCCACTTTCACCGGTTATCAACACGGTGCCCTTTGTTTGTGCCACCTGCTGGATAAGTTGCCTAACTTGAAGGATGGAGGGAGAAACTCCGATGAGTCTATTTTCATTATTTGGCCGATTGATTTCAGATCTCAACACGCCAACTTCACGTCTCAGGTCTCGATTTTCTAAAAGAATTTCGATCTTTTTTAATAATGAATCAACGTTGAGCGGTTTTAATAAGTAATCTAAAACTCCGGCGCGCATGGCTTGAATAACACTTTCAACATCTGCATACGCAGTCATAATGATAACCGCTGTTTTAATATTTAGTTCAATGGCTTTTTTGGCCACGTCTATGCCTGAGCCGCCGGGCATGCGGAAATCACTGAGAACCAGGTCAAAAGATTCTTCCGCTAGTGCGGTGTACGCATTTGCCACATTACTTGATGTTTTAACTTGGAATCCCTGGTCTAAAAGGATTTGGGCTAAGGTTTCCCGTTGGTTTTTTTCATCGTCTACGACGAGGATTGAATAATTCATGAGTTAAAGGGTACCAGTTTTAAAGATGCCAGGCACGTTTTTTATAACTTGCGTAGGTGGGGGGATTTGATAAAACAATCCCTTGGAATTAAGCGCGTGTAACTCAGTGGTAGAGTGCCACCCTCACACGGTGGAAGCCGCAGGTTCGACCCCTGTCGCGCGCACCATTTAACTTGCTTTATTTTTTTGAGTCTCAGCTGTCGAAAATTGAATAGTAAATGCCGTACCTTGGCCATTCCCGTCACTGTGAACCGATATGCACCCGCCCATTTCTGTAAGTGAGTTGGCGCAGGAGTGTAGCCCAAATCCGTGTCCTGTCTTCTTAGTAGTGTACCCATGATTAAAAATGTTATTTAGATTTTCACGGGAGATACCAATTCCAGTATCAGCTACTTTTATAAATACCCCAGTACCAGGGTGAACCCCGATTTCGACGGAAAGTATTTTCTTTCCATTCTTGTTCTCGTTCATGGCCTCTTTTGCATTTTTGAAAAGATTGAGGAGCACATGTATAAGCTTTGCCTTCTGAGCCAGTATGGGCCCTATTTTTGAAAGTTTTTTGATTATCGTAATATCATGTCGAGTGAGGCTAATGACCTGCATTGCTAACGCTGACTCCACAACCTCGTGTAAAAATACTTCTTCTTTAAACTCCACTCCTTTAGCAAAACTTTGCTGAAGGTTAACAACATCTTTAATGAGCTGAATATTTTTCTGCAATCCGATAGATTCACTCTGTAGAATTTTAAAATCAGAAGACAAAACATTTTCTAATTGATTGTAAAGGTTAAAAATCTTGCTTCCTTTAGGATCACTTATGAAAAAGTCTCCCCATTTGGACTTGTTTTCCTGCACCAGTGTGTTTACTTTGAGAAAACTTTCCAACAACTCGCCCCGACTTATTCGCTGGATGGTTTCAGAACCTATATTGACACTATTTAATATATTTCCCACGTTATGCAACACACCGGTGGCAATTTCAGCCATGCCAGCCTGGCGGGCACTCTCCAATGCAAGGGATTGCGCCCTTTCAAGTTCCACGGTGCGATCTTTTACTTTTTGCTCAAGGGTTAAATTGTGCTGATTGAGTTGCAAGTAAGCCGATTTGAGATTTCTTTTCATTTGGTTAATTACTTTGGCCAGAGTATCTAGCTCGTCGTGAGAAGTTGGAGCTCTACTCAGGATCAAATCGTCCGTTTCTTCTTTAAGTTCTAGGCTTTTCAAATACTCAACTATACGCATCAGAGGCTGTATGATCGTCTTTCTAATTAGGATTAAAATTAGAAATGATACTAAAATCGTTTTTAAAAATTGGGATAAAAATACGATGGCAATTTTTTCATAGAGTCTGGCGACCACGCTTTCAAGACTTATAGTGACGGTCATGGTACCCAATTTATGTGAATGGTCAGAACCCGTATAAAGTAAATCAAAGGTTGCTTTTTTAACTCTGCCGGTTTGTTTTTCCCCCATGGCCAATACTTCTCTTTGTGCATCTCGAATTTCTATGTACTTTACATCCGGCAATTTTAAGAGGCCCGTAACCTGAGTTTTGAGAGCTTGATCATTGAGATCCCACAGTGAGTGAACGAAGGTATCTACATAACTCGTTTGAATCTGAGCAAATGTTTTTTCTATGACGCTTAGGTCTTGACGATAATCAAATAGTAACTGTCCCGCAGTAATAAAAAATGTAACGCAAGAACTGATAAACAGAACTCCGAACAGAATTTTACCAGATAGCGATTTTCGTATCCCCTGCGAAGGTAGTAATTTAGTCATTACTTTCTTATCGGTCCCCATGAGACGTGTATGAATCTAGAATTTTCAAACGCGCCCAAAGGTTGGTTTAATTTTGGTATAGGAAAGTTTTCTAGTAGTAATTTTTACGTCAATAGGCTCCTTAGTGGGTTAGAATTCATTATGAGAAAATCAGACATGGCCAGTCACGCCCAAAACATCGGAATTTTATTTTTATTTTTATTTCTGTTTGGTGAAATTTTGAAGGCCAGTGATTTGAAGGCATCTATCGGTCAAATGCCAATCATTTCAGAATCCCACGATAAAGGATTTTTACCGGACCTTGTCAAAGCAATGGCGGCAATCTCAGGACAGAAAATCTACTTTGAAGTTGTCCCATTTGCGAGGTCGATGGAAGCTGTTAGAGAAGGTAAAGTAGATTTTCACATCCCTCTAATTGAGCCGTTTGACATGTCCAAGGCACAGTTCAGCCTTTCTAAGACGGTCATCTTTAAAGTGAATTTTGTATTATATTATAATAAGAACCATCCTTTGGATTTGAGTAAGCTTGCTGGAAAAAATATTGAATCTGATAAAGCTCATACTAGTTACTTTCCGTTCGAAGTTTCGCCGTCGTCGTGCATTGAATGCAGTTTGAAAAAGGTGGATATCGGTCGCATTGATGGTTTTATTTTTGCTGATACGCCATGCGACCCTATTGTTAAATCAATTCCACTGCGAAATATTAGGCGGAAACTTTATCGCCGATTTGATGTAAAATTCGTTCTTAAAAAGGGTGCCGAAGGCGGTACCATTGATAAATTTTTGACAAAAACCATGTCTCAGCTTGAAAAAAATGGTGAACTAAAAAGAATTGTCGGTCCTTTTTCTCAGGAATATTCTGATTGGCAACCTTCAGATTAACCCTATTAATTTACGCAGCGGGCATTCACAACGGAACTATCTTTACCGTAAACTGTGAAACTTTCTCCACCCTTGAAATCCAGCACCCCGTTAATCACCAGTCTTTGAACACTACCGGCACTATTGGGTACGTTAAAATAAAGCGCTGAAGTTTTCGGTGGAGAGACTGAGTTTAATTTCATAAATCCTATTATGTGATACCAGTCTGCGGTCGGACCACCGAAAAGCGTC
>JBBQPV010000205.1:0-4798 GCA_038216925.1 Bdellovibrionia bacterium | reverse complement strand
CATACTTAATCACGTCTTTTAAAATTAAAATGAGATCCACTTCTTTTTTAGCGATCTCTTGAGAGATGGATTTAGACTTCTCATGAAGCTGGATAATTAGTTTTTCGTTTTTCATATGTCCTCCAAAAATAAAATAAATATACCACGGAATTTTCGCAACAAAATGAGCTGCCCCTTTGCTTCAGATTTGAGAGATTAAATTCCAAATGAGGGAGGCCTCAGACAAACAGACAAAACTCAGTGGAATGGCGAATACGATTGTCAATTAGCCCTATAGAGAGATGATCAAATACTATTTATTTTTTCAAATCTCTCAGAGACTAAGTTTAAAATTAAAAATAATTAAATTTTCAAGACACGCCCAATTCATGAATCGATTCGCCGGGTAAAAAGGATAAGATTTTTATGTAACGCCATTATTGAAATCATTAGCTTAGACTGAACCCACACGTGGTCATTTCCCTTTTGTTTTCAAAACGTTTAGAGACTAGGTTACATTTGTGGCTGCCTCATAAATTGTAAAATTGTCAAAATCTCGCCTCTCATTGTCACACTTCATTCGGGAGAACACATAAGCTCGTTTAATCTTAGGCACAGTTCTAGCTATATTACTTCACAACTGAGCTCTTTTGAGCGTCACAAAATGTGACTTAAATAAGAATGCTTTCATTGATTCCAAACTACGTTTGAAGTAAGTTACGCTTCTGACACAAGGAGAAGTTATGAAGTTTAATTTAGTTCTGATTAGTTTGATGACCTTAGTTGTTTCGCTGTCCAAGACGGCGAATGCCGTAGAATGCTCCGGTTTAAGTAATGCCACTCCAGCGGCGACGAAAGTTATCACGAGAGTCCAATCTGCTCGGCGATTTATAAACGATCATTATGCAGAATTTACCCCCGGGGTAGCGGCCATGACTTCCGTTCCCGGCGCTCAAATGTCCAAAACTTCGTCCATCATTCTTCTTTCTCTTTCTACAGTAAACGTGAATTCAGCCAATCCTCATAGTGTTGTGGAAAATCTCCGTACTGTCCATGTCAGTGCCCCCTTAGAAAAAGAGGGTGTGCGCACTGGAGACGTCGTGGACGTTCATGCTGACGACCAAACAGGTAAAGGGAAAGTGGCGGCACGTTATTCCATCGATTCTTACAAAGCCAAAGATGAAACCATTCGCCATGACATGAGAAGACGCGGGTGCGACGCTGATCACTACTTTGACTTAGAGATAGAACATCACTGGAGTTTCATTGGCAGAGTTAACAACGACGGTTCTATGGTGGTCATTCCTTGGTACACCCTAAATAACGGTTGGTACCATTTCAAACGAGGTCAGGTCATACCTGTCGACGCTAAATTTATTAAATTCGTCACGCCCAGAAATAGATGCGCTCCCGGTGATCTCCATTGCCCTCCTGGCGGTGGAGCGTCAGTTGGTAATTAATAATGAAGGCCCTTCATCAGTATCAAGACTACAGACACTTTCTTGACGACGTTTTTCGAACTTCGGCCAAGTCTCAGGGACTGAATTTACAACGGTATTCTGAGAAACTGGGATTGGGAACCTCCAATTTTAAAATGATCCTATTGGGTCAAAGGAATTTGACCAATCGGAATTGTCTTTCCATTGCGAGTGCTTTAAGGATGTCCCCGGCGGAGACCGAATACTTTGAAACCTTAGTGTTATTTAATCAGTCGGAAAGCCCCTCGGAAAAGGCCTATTATTCAAGAAAATTAAAACGATTTAAAAACCAGCTCAAAACGGTGAATGTCCATGTGGCCAGTAAATCTTTTCTAACTGATCCCTTAGTTCCGGCTCTGATGGTCTACTTGTCTGATAATATCAAACCCGGAATGCCTTTGGAAAATGTGAATTTGGAAAAGTTAGGCCGGAGCTTTAAAATAAAAACAGAAAAATTAGAAGCTCTCCGCCAAAAATTAAATGAAGAAGGAATAATTAAAATTCAAGAAAACGGAAAAGTGCATTTTATTTTCGACAAATTGACCAATATTGTTGGTCAAAAGACTTATTTAAAAAAACTTCTTCAGGAATCAGCAGCCAAAATAGAATCTGATTACAAAAAACAAGATTCCTATTTTACAGCCTTTACTTTTTCCACCTCCGACGAAAAACTTCAAGTTCTCAGAGCGGACCTCCAGCAACTGATGGAAAAGCATATGAGTCTTGTCTCTGCCGCCACCGATGGCTCCCTTATGGCCCAAGCTTGTTTCCAGGTTTTTCCTATCTCAGAAAAATTCTAAGGCGCGCCATATTTCAGATTATTGCGTCCGACTAAATTTTGGTGCGAATTCCCTGAAAATGGCGTGTCTAAGACGTGCCCGTACCTACTATCCCATTCTGGCGGAACCTCTGTTGAATAATTCCGACTCCTATGAAAGGCTACAAATTGTTCCCAAGTCTCCGAAGCACGGACGAAACATGAATAAATCAAATCGTATAAGATCTGAGCCGGCACCGCCTCTTGCATAGATTTGCCTCGGAGGTTATAATATGTTTAATACGCTCATGTACGCAAAGAAGCTGGAAGAAGTAGGAATTTCCCGGGCACAAGCTGAAGCCCATGTTCAAATTATCGCTGAAATTATTGAGGGTGATGTGGCAACCAAGCAAGATGTTAAAGAAATTAAAGATGAGATGCAAAAGCTTGAATATAGGCTTGTCATAAAGCTTGGTGCGGTTATTACTGCTATTATTGCCACCGCAGTGGCGATTCTAAAGATCCACTAAGTCATCACGCTTCATTTCAAGCGGACTATTAAATCTGCAGGCTAATCTTTCCGTTTACGGGACAGCTGCAAGTATTTATAAGAATAAAATCCAAACATCAGTAGTCCCCATAAAACTCCAGCGAATAAGCATATTCCAAGATTCTCATACCAGGTAAATCGACGGGATTCGGGTTGAAACATCACAAATATAAACATGAGAGTTCCAAACATTAATCCATAAGACATTAAATATCGGACAAGGCCTCTATCTTTAATTCTTTTGTATCTTTGAAATTGAAGTTCTTTACGATTAATCACGACCCATTATTTTATTAAATCTAATAGTTCGCAAGGCAATTTATAATTAGAGCACGCCGTTATTTTGGCGCATCCATGGCCAAAAATTTAACCTCCTAGGCCCGCCGTCTTTTGCGACGTCGCTTCAGGCGAGTCGAAAAGGCAGTTCACGTTTCCGATACCTAAAGGTAAGAGTGGTTAGCGCTTTCTCAGTATATACAGTTTAATGCTCAAAACTGATAGACAGGTAAAATGGCTCTAATCGGTACTCGGTCCACGCTGCGTTCACAGCAGGGGCCTGACCTGGAGTTACAAAGCTTGAATTGATTCTTTCCATGGCAAATCTATATCCCAACCAGAACTGATACATGAAATTCCATTTCAAACCCAAAGATCCGCCGTAATCATCCGTTACCCAATTGCCAATACCTTGAACATTGGCGATGGGTTTAAAATAATGTAAATCCAGTTGAGTTTTCAAAGTAGGATTTATCGATGCCGTGATTCGAGTCCCAATAAGAGGACCGGTGGCGGTGATAGCAGTTGTCGCTACATTGGGAGTATTTTCCGCTTCAATCATATCCATGAGTCTATAACCGAGAATAAATTCTTGGTTGAAGCCCTTACTTCCAAATCTGAGGCGCATTTGAAAATCAGTGACACTGAGCAGGTCATTGAAGTTTTCCACTGTGAGCTTGGCGGTTTTTTCACTTACAAAAATTCCCAAACTTTCAAAAACATAGTATCCACCCAAAAAACCAATCATCGTGCCGTTGGCCACAGATTGTTCTGATAAAGAATTGCCTCCAGATGTTTGGCGGGCAGATTTGGTTGTATAAAGATCATTCATGGGACTGATACTGAATTCTAACTCGTAATTACCCCTAGTTAAAACGTCATTTCTCACTTCAAAGTTCTGAATGTCTGAGGATATTCCCGGTGTATCTTCCGCCTCTTTTGTGACAACCCACAACTTGTACATACCAGGTTCCTCATAGGGATCTTGAAAGGAAGAACCTTTGAGATTATCTTTGCTTATCTTAAACAGCTTTTTATCGGTTGTGTAGGAATCAGTTTTTTCATAGTGAAGATCAGTAAATTTTGTGACTGGATCTTGCTCCCACTCAAAGTTGACCGCCCTATATGCAGGGGACATTCCATCTTTAATAGGCTTTATGAGTTTTGGGGGCTTGATTGTGTTTTTAGTAATATTAAATCGCCTGGGTTCTGTGTAAGAAGAAAAAGTGCTTTCTGTAATGGTGCGCACCTTCCAATTATATTCCCCAGCGGGAATTTTATTTGTTTTAAAATCAAAACCTCTAATTTTTGTTTCTAAAACCTTCTCACCAGTGACTTTAGAAATTAAAATTTCATATTCCATTTTTTCTTGAGGAGACTTCCATTGAAAGTCCAAATCTGGAAGAACCTCGTAATATGATGTTTCAAAAGCAGCGGCGGGAGCGATTAATTCTGGAGTGTACGGGTCTATTAAAACCGTTGCCGTTTGAGACCATTTACCCGGTCTGCCTTTCAAATCAATAACGCGAACTCTATAAAAAAAACGACCCACATCCAGTTTGGTAGAGAAGATGGGTTTCTCCGAATTCCCCGAAGCTAATATGGTTTCAAATTTCATAGATTTTGATATTTGTATTTCATATTTAGTGGCAGAGGGCATGGGTGCCCAGCTGAATTCCACTTCTCTTCCAAAGGCAATGTCCGCAACCAGTGAAGTAAGCGCCGTGAAGAGAAGAAACAGAATCAACTTTTTCATTT
>JBBQPV010000204.1:0-4807 GCA_038216925.1 Bdellovibrionia bacterium | reverse complement strand
GTCTTGAGACGAGCCAGAATGCGGTGGAAGTTGACCAAAACAAGGAGAAGATCTCGTGAAGATCGTAAATGTAATGAGTTTTATTGTGACGCTGATGATTGGTGTATGCACGTACGCTGGTGGCGTCGGTAACGGTGGGTTTGGTTTGGAGTGTAAGGACGGTGATGGAAAGATTTCTTACCAGCTTTATGATTATCAAGAATTTACAAATATTGGATTGAAGGCCGATTTAGGTGGGCCCGGGCTATCTACCATGGAGCGAATAAACTTTGTTCTTAAGAGATTAGTGAGAGTAAATCCATCTAGAGCCGCGCGCTATAGAAATATGGCTAAAGACTTCTTTACTGACCAAGAAGATTTAGAGAGTGGGAAGAGTTTTATTCCGGTTCACGATTTAGGAGCCGCTACCATCCCGGATAATTGCAAATTAATTCAACTCGCACAGCAAAGAGGACCTGAGGAAAAGCCTAGCGCAAAAATGAAGACTTACATTGTGGATAGAAAACTTTATAAGAAAATAGAAGCTGCGGGATTTACGGAAGTTACTGCAGGGCTTGTGATCCATGAAATGGTTTACAATGAACATCTCCATTGGCAAGCCGTCCGTACAGTGAATCCCACTTTGGTGAGATATTTTAATGCATTGATTTCATCGAGTATAATGTCAAAAATGACTAGCCAAGAATTTTTCATGCAAGTGATTGGAGAAAATAGAACTCCCTTAGTTCCCAGTGTGGACTATCATGGTGCTGAGGTGCAAGTGTCTGTGGGCGGAATGAGTACATTGCCTACTGATGTTGCGGAAGCATTTACTGGAGTTGTTCTTGGAAAGAATGCAGAATCGATGGTTTTTAAAGCAAAATTGGGGGTCTTTCAATGTAATCACATTAAGGTAATACGGAGGACAGGACAAGTTACGGAATGCTTTAGCTTAGGAAGTTCAATTAAAATACCTCAGCTTTCTCAAGAAACAGTAGCCTCTTATATTTCGTTTTACGATTCCGGAATGTTAAGGCAAATCGTCATGAAGGATTCACTCTCTTTAGTCATGCTTGGAAAAATGTTGTCTGTAAAATCAATTTACTTTGACAATAATGGTCGTACGGAGGCCCTTTTGCTGGGCGGATCAAATGAACTCATTGGAGTGAATCCCAATTTCGTCAAATTGGACTCTGCGACAGGAAGATTATTATCATTATCTGTTAGTTATCATCCGCTCTACATGGAGCAAGGAAGTCCCGCACTTTCCATTAAAACCATTTATCCCATTCAAATAGAAAATGATAAATTGGCAGAGTATTTTGGAAGTGGCACCGATTCACATGAGCGAAAAGTGTGTGTTTACGTCAATAAAACAAGGAATGAACTACGGTACTGCTCTAAAGCAGAAGAACAAAAGTATCCTAACCAAAACTAAAGCATTGCATGGGCCCGGGGAAAACTCGGGCTCATTTTTCTCTTTCCTTCACAATCACTTCCTGCAATTCTATTAGCCATGAACTTCAAAGCCTGGGGCGGGTGCCTCGTTACTATTTTAATTTTAGATTTTATCTGGCTTAAGCTTGTGGCTGCAAAATTCTATGTGGATAGAATTACCGACGTAGGCCTAATAGAAAATGGCAGAATTGCCCCCAACTTTCCACCTGCAGGGGTAGTCTATTTTCTTCTGTCTGGTGGCATCATGTATTTTGCCCTACCTAGAATTCCAGCAGACGCTCCACTTTGGCAAAGTTTTCTCATGGGTGGGGCACTGGGAATAGTGATTTACGGAGTCTATGATTTTACAAATAGCGCAACACTTAAACAATGGCCCATTTCATTGGCAATTGTAGACACATTATGGGGCGGTTTTATTTGCGGTGCGGCTGTTACAGTAGCAAAACTTATCCGAGATTCTTAATTACCTTTTGTCATATTAGGAACACCGTAAAAATTATTTCCGGTGAATCTAATACTGTAAGTATTTTGCGCTATCTGGTAAGCCTGGAGTAACGCTAAGTAACTGGAAAGTTTTTGTTTAAGTGCCTCTCCAAATTGGGCACGCACACTTAAATCAAATCCACTGGGTTGGGTGAAAATGTTTGCACCTTGCTTAATCACACTAAAACCAACTCTCCCGCTGACCTGGGCTGAAATGTCTTGTCCCGGTTTTCCAATAACAAGTTTTGTAATTTCTAAGTTTCCTTTTTCCGCTTTGGCTTCCAAATCAATGGAATTAAAATTTACCCGAGGTAAACTCAGCGGCATGCTTTGAATATTAATATCCGCTTCTTCCAGGAGAACCTTTTCCATAGTTAATTGAATTTCTCCTGACGGCTGATCAGTGAAATCCACATCTATAGTAGAATTAAGATGCCCTGTAGCTTGGCCATTGAGTCTCACGGGAAGATCCAGCATAGATAATAATTCATTTAATTTTAAGTCTTCAAAATCTAAAGAAATTTTCTGTTTTGGTTTCCCTTGTGCATTTTTATCCCCGCCACGAGTGGATAAAACTAGATCCCCGCCAAGAAACTTTTCTGCTCTGACGGTGACACCAGGTTTAAAAGTAATGAGTCCAAGAAGACTGGGGCTTGCTGAAAGGGATTTTGCCTTGAGTGGGGGCAGCATGGGAGTTTCCACAGACACATCACTTAACGCTAAGCCTAAAGTAGGGAAAAAACTCAAATCAAGTTTATTAAAACTCACGTACACCTGTCCTGCGGTGGCATCAGAAACTTTTGTAGTCACAAGATCACTTAAATCATTGAATGGAAAAAAGAGGTAAGTTGAAATCATGAGAAGCCAAAAAAATATGAACATCTTTAATTTATGTTTTCGAAAAGGGGCGGTGATAAATCCGACAATATTACCGACCACTGGTAGCCACCGTCGAACTCTTGGGAGCAAAATTTATAATTTTAACTTTCAGTGTATAGTAGTGGGGGTCCGTGGGCTCTGCGGCCAGTTCAAAATCAGAAAGTTTGAAACTCTTGTCTGCCTGTTCAAGATCGTAAGAAATATCTAGAGCTTGTCTGATGGTCACATGTCCAATGGTGTAGTGGATTCCATGCTGATCTACGTTGGCGGGACCACCACCACTTGCGTCACTGGATTCTGTGATTTGTTCAATCTTTACTCCCTTAGCGAGAATTCTTTGATCCAAGTTTCCCTTCTGAGCGTAGGGTGGTGGTGGGGCCGGAGCAGCAGGGACGGAACTATAATCCCTTTGAATTTTCAAAAGATCTTTAAGAGCCTGACGCCTTTGTTCAAAATTTGCGCTTAAATCAGTCGCGTCCATCATGGAGCTCAATGGAATCCAAAGGACTAAAAGTAAAAGTATAATTGATACGCCGGCAATCACTAATCTCTGCCCTAAGCGAGAGAGATTGTCGTATCTTTCTTTGAGTCGAATATAAAGTTCGCTCTCTTGTTGTTCTTGTAGAGAATTTTTAAGGCGCTCTTTT
Source organism: Bdellovibrionia bacterium (assembly GCA_038216925.1). Lineage (GTDB taxonomy): Bacteria > Bdellovibrionota > Bdellovibrionia > JABDDW01 > JABDDW01 > JBBQPV01. The sequence goes on along the minus strand of JBBQPV010000204.1, from coordinate 1,361 downwards.
AAACTTTCATATAAACCTACGATGGTATCTTTCACTTAATATCCCTGGCCTTGTTTCTTTTCATATTCATAGACGCTTGAAAGAAGTATTTACCTGTATCTGCTTTAGGTGCCCTTCCCAATTTGAAGCCAGAGACTCCGGGCGCGGTGGAGAGTCGCCTTTGAAGTAGATTAAACTCTGCCTCAGAGCCAACACTGCCCTCTAGAGCAACATGATCATTTTCAATCTTGAAAAAACTTATATCTAATTTAATTTGTTCTTTTGATGGGACTGCTCTTGAAACGATTTTCAGTACGTCAAGAGCGGAACTTGACTGATTAAGTTTTATAATTTCTTTTCTACTTTCAAGTTCTTGTTTTTTGGTTTTAACAAATTTTTGCATTGCCTCAGGTTTTGTCTGAGCTTTTGTAAAACCAATATTATTTCCTTTAGTCTGATCACTGATCACTTGATCGACAGCGTCTAAGTTATCGCTGACAAAACTGCCTTTAACAAAACTGTACACAAAAAAGCTAATCAAAACGGCGGTGAGTGCCCGAAATAGATTTTTATTTTTATCAAAAAATAATTTCAGGTTTTGGCTTTGCTTTGAAAATTCATTTTTTCTCAAATTAAGTCCGGGACTCTTTGGTTTTCTGGAGGCTTCTATAGCCAGACCAACCGCCACACCCCCTGCTTTTTCACTACTGGTGGAAAGGGCAATTTCAGTACGGAAGGGGAGGTCAAGACTTGTCTTAGCATTCGTCTGAATGCCCAACTCATGGGAAAGATAGGGTCCTAAATTTATCAGGGCACTCATTCCGCCCGTGACTGTAACTTCATGATAATTTAATTTTGACTCGGCTTTTAAATCAAGTAAGGTCCGTTTAATATCCGCAATCAGAATAGACATTGCATCGGTTATTGTTTGACTGAAAGCCACTTGGTCTTCATCAGCTCCCTCAGATGAACTTAAGACAAAACCTTTTTCAGTAACCCCGCGTAAAGCGTCTAAGAAGGGGAGCTCATAAACTCGGGAGATTGCGCTTGCGATATCATACCCCCCAAAATAAATGGCACGGCTGGCAATGACGCCGCCGTTTCTAGTGACATTGAGAAGGGTCTTTTTGTAACCCATGTGAATGAAAACTTCTGAGATGGCAAAGCCATCGTCAGTGTTAATGGTGGTGAACTCCCGGGGATGTAAATTGGATAATGCAATACTATCAAGGGAAATTTGATCCGGGTGAAATCCAGCGTCTTCACAGAGGCCCAAGAGTTCTTGAATATATTTTTTGGGAACCGCCATGGCCAGTACCCTAGAAGAATTTTGATTAACACTGAGAGTGCGGAAATCAAATACCGCTTCTTCCTGGGAAAAT
>JBBQPV010000203.1:0-4825 GCA_038216925.1 Bdellovibrionia bacterium | reverse complement strand
GAATGCCCGCGACTTAAAAACCTGGCTACTTGGATAAAGACCAGAATAAGGAGACTCGTCAAATCCCCGTAGTAAAATGGGATCGGTCTGTGGAGAAAAACAGGATAAATCTTTGCAAAAAATCTCTGCCGCCTTTTCATTGTGACAAAGGACTAAGCGAGGTTGTTTTGGATTCAAGTCTTGAGCCATAATCCAGGCCAGGAGAACCGATGAAGTGCCTCCAGTTATTTCCACCGGCCATTGAGAAATTTCAATGGCGCGATGAAGGGAGGACAGTACTGGGCTCTTATTCATTAGTCGAATTCTCCGCGCGTTTTCCTGGCCATTAGGTTCTTGAATGCGCGGTCAAAAGACATTTCCTTAAAAAGAAGTTGGTGGGCGGTTTCCGCCAATGGCGCCCGTATTGAAAGGGATTTTGCCATTTTGGCGGCGGCAAACGCCGTCCAATATCCTTCCACTGTCCCCATATTCTTTAGCAGTGCGGCTCTGTCATTGGTTTCAGCAAGCATTTTTCCAAACCTGAAGTTGCGACTTTTTTCACTGGAACAAGTAAGAGACAAGTCTCCCACCCCTGCGAGCCCAAACACCGTCAAAGACTTTCCACCGCCGGCTCTCACGAATCTTGAAAGCTCTGCTAACGCCCTCGTATTCAGGGACGCACGGGCGGATTCTCCCAGTCCAAGGCCACTACACATTCCCGCTAAAATGGCGTACACATTTTTTAAGGCACCACACATCTCAACGCCCAAAGGATCGACGCTGGAATAAAATCTGATAGCACCGCCATTAAATTCACGAGACAGAAGTGCCGATATTTTTTTTTCTCTACTTGAAATCACAAGGGCTGCAGGGAGTCCTTTGGAAATTTCTTCAGCAAAGCTGGGACCTGACATTACAGCCAAGCCTGACCTTCGTTTCAGGGATTTAGAAATAAACTGCAATGGAGTTTCCATGCTGCTTTTAAGGAGCCCTTTTGCCGCAGAAATTATGATAAAACATGTGAGCAAATGAGTTGCGCGTTGTGCTATGGCTTCAGGAATTAATTGTGTCGGAACGGCTAATATGCCAACGGTTTTCTTAGAGAGTACTTCTGGCCATGGGGACTGGCGGCCCAGTAAATGTACTCGGTGTTTATTGATTGAAAAATGGTGCGCCAACGCAGATCCAAACTGACCATCTCCAATGATAATAATTTCCACGTGGCTCCTTGACAGAAAGGCCCCTAGACTGGGTTAATCTATGTGTTAATAACAGGAGAGTTTCAAGATGTTTTTTGTGGGATTTGTTTTGGGTTTAGCATTTTTTACGGTGATCATTCCTTGGGGAATGACAAAGCTATACCTGTCTTCGGAGAAAATTCGGACGGATAAAGCCAAGGTCTTATCTCAGCAGATTTTTCGAAAACAAACAGTGATCTCGTTTTCTTACATTGTACCCTTAGCTGTAAGTGCTCTTGCCTTTGCAGTCATTGTGGGCACAAGGATCACCAGAGAGCTTTCGGGCCAAGGTCACGGAGATTTTATTTATTTTGCATTAGTGTTCCCAGTATTTGGCTTTCTTATTGGTTATCTCTATCTTAAAAAGATGGTAAAGCCATGATGGAAGTGCTTTGGGGCCTTGGAGCGTTTGTTGAAACTGCGATTTTGGTGGTCGTGATCGCGGAATTAAATCTCATTTTTGAAAATTTTTTAAATAGTAGGTTGGAGCTACGAAAAGGGTTTTCAAAGAAAACTATTTCTAGGTTCTTGCATTTCCTGAGGACGCCACAAAATTATGAACAGCGGGCATACTATGCCCTGACACTTCTGCCGGTTTTTTTGGCAGTAGCGCTATTGCCTGGACTAAGAGAAAAAATTTATTTTCCCATCCACCATTCATTGATGTTTTTCGTACTAGTTTTAACGACCGCGCCACTGCTGAGCTTTTTTCTACAATCAAACTCAAAGAGTCAGGCCGGAGAAGTGTTTGTTCTGAGATCCCATGAGCGCGCTTTGGGAGCAACCTCCCTCCTCTTTATTGTCCTCATCGTATTCTCTCTTCTAACAGGTAAGGACGATATTACAGAAGTCTTGGCTGCACAGAAAGGAAGGGCGTGGCTTATATTCACTAATCCGAGCACGGCCATTCTATTTTTAGCAGTCGTGTTTTTAGCCTACTACATGAGCTCGCAAAAGGTATTTTCTAAAACTATTATAAGGGGAGAAAACACGACCCAAACGGCAATATTGCATATATGGAAAACGGCATGGCTCATTTTTGCGGCGGTAGTTTTTTGTGGTGGCGGCGGTCCACTTCTGATTGTAAAAGTTTTTTTTATAAATTTAGTGGCGAGCACAGCTTTGGGAGCTTTTGGAAAATTGAGAGAAGACCAATCTGAAAGTTTAATCCTTTGGGAGCTGACACCCATTGCGTTATTTATTCTTCTTCTGGCCGTCGTTTTTGTTGGAGGCAAGGTGTGAGACAGCCCGCTTACGTGCTCTCGGTCTTTCTATTTATTTTTTGCATCTTGATTGATTGCGCTGCTTTTATTTTTTATCAAACATTAGGCGGCGTTTTGATGCTCTCATCCACAATAGCTGTGTTCTTCGCAGGCCATATTTGGTTTATTCACCGAGCAGATGGAAAAATTTATTGGAAAAGCATATTTCTTGTTATTCCCCTTTCCCTTATTTGTGTGGCTTTTATAAGAGTCTTAAAAAACTATCGACGTGCTGAAGGGTTTGGGGAAGAAAACCTGCTTTCCTTGGGGCAAATGATGATGTCCAGATACCAGGGCGCGTTGTGGACGCTTGGTATATTTATGATTTGCATGTTTGTTTTTGCCAGTAGTCTTTTGGAAAAAGGACAACAGAAGTGACTAGTATTCTAGTGGTTCTTATATTTGTCGGTCTGACCCTGGTGATTCTAGCAAGAAATTTTTTTGTACAAATGATTTCTTTTAAAATGACCCTAGATGCAACATTTTTACTATTGAGTTATTTTAATCAACATCAGCAAGTCATGCTTACTGTGGCCTGGGTTACAATGTCCGTGGGAATGATATTTGTTTTCCTTTTGATGGCCATAAGTCTGAGAAAACTTTCAATCAAAAACAACCTGGATTCATTCGGAGACGAGGTTTAATGCTTATCCTGGCCGCTCTTATCCCTTTAAGCCTCTCTCTGATATTTGCACAGTCACGGGTAAAAAATATTCTGTATCTTCTTTCCCTGGCCGTTGCCCTGACATTTTTAATTTTGGATATTTCTACAAAAACAAACTTGACCCTTGTTGCGCCATGTATTTTTATATTGGTGATTTTAGCCCATCAAAAATTTTTTAATAAATCCTTATCCATTGTTGAGATTATTGCCGTTACTTTTGCCGCACAAGCCGCGGTATTAACCAAAACAAACCAGGTGTTGCTACTGGCCGTTATCACGGAGTCATTGTTTTTATTGTCTCAACGTAACTTCAAGGCACATTTGAGGCAAGGGGTTGCGTGGATACCCATTATTATAGGGATTATTATTGATGATCACGGCAACCTTTTTATTGCCCTCTCCGCAATTACTTTGTTATTAAAAATCAATCAGTGGCCCCTTAATTTGGATCACGTCACCTTTGAATCTAGACTTTACCAGCTCATTTCCCGCGCGGTCATACCGGTGGTCATTTGGAAGACACTTACCGTGACAGACAATGTACTTTGGGCATCATTCTGGATGGCTGTTCCACTATTTTTTAGTTGGGGAACAGATTTCAGAAGAATGATGATACCAGTAATGCTTTCTGTGTGGACCCTGTCCAGTGAGCTTGGTGCAATCAGCATGATTTTGTGGGCGCTGTTTTTTCTGGACGGAGCGTGGATGGTGATGGGTTTGTTGGGGTTATGTGCAGCGGGCTTCCTAGCAACCAGGCCTGTTCCCGGCCTCACTTTAGAAATGGAATATATATTTTTAGCACTACAAGGTTTTTCTTTGGCCCGAGTTGCGGTGAAAGAATTAAATCAGCCCGCACCATTCTCAAAAACATATTACCTTTCACTGAGCGCCTTAGCCGTAATTGGCGTGGGAGTTTTAGCATATTTGCAAACCATGAGTATTTCGTTTTTAGAAATCCCGCCCATTGTTTTTGCAGCTAGCCTCTTAGGCTTTGCTTGCATTTTATGGTTAGTTTATAAAAAGAGGCCTCGGTTTTTTGAAAGTTTTAAAGCCCTTGATCCCATCGAGGGATTCTTTGAAAAAATTGAAGCAACCCCCAGGTATTCTGAAAAAAAATATTCTGAAACCTCCATTAGAGAATATGCGTTTATAGAAAGACTTCTTTTAATTATTGAGCGCGAAGCTTATCTGATTATGCTTTTGGGAATAGGCGCGGGCCTCCTCATTTGGGGGGTTGTGTGAGACTTAGGGGAATTGTTTGCGTTCTTGTTGTGTCACTCATGTACTTGGTGTCATTTCGGTTTTTATCCACAACCTCGGCTCAGCTTACCTTATCAGTTTGTTGTGCGGTTATGCTTTTAGGAGTATTATTTTTTGACGAAACAAATCAAATCACCTCCAGTAACAGGCATACCGTTCTATTTGTCTTGTTTTGTGGAATTTTATTTTTAGCCCTCAATGAGAATGTCAAAGAAAGATTTTTTTTAGATATTGGCGGCGCTCTACTCCTTATTAATTTGTTTTTTGAAAGAGAAAGTACTCCGTGGCGCGGGAATGTTTTTCTGAGGACCCCTCTAACGGCAACCCTTTTATTCACAAGTTTAATCATAGTTGAGTGCCACCCGGCTCTTTCTCCAGAGACGGTTTTGATTTTTGATTTAGGGGCCCTTATCTTTGTGGCT
>JBBQPV010000202.1:0-4842 GCA_038216925.1 Bdellovibrionia bacterium | reverse complement strand
AGCTTCAGCAAATATTTCCCCACCGCCAATAACGAAAACTTCTTTATCCGTATCTTTAAAAGGAGCTAGAGCTTCATCTAATGAATGCCTCACAGTGGCCCCGCTGGCAGCAAAATCTTTTTGCCGAGTCACAATGATATTTTCTCGGTCTGGAAGAACCCGGCCTATGGATTCAAAAGTCTTTCGGCCCATGATAATGGGATGACCGGAAGTTAATTTACGAAATCTTTTGAGATCCTCTGGCAATTCCCACGGAAGGCCATTGTCTCGCCCAATGACGCGATTTTCCCCCATGGCAACAATTAAAGAAATAATCATACACTAATCTCCGCTTTGATTGATGGATGGGGATCATACCCCACAAGTTGAAAGTCTTCGTATTTGAAATCAAAAATAGATTTCACGTTCTGATTAATAATCATATGAGGTAGTGGCCTGGGTTCCCTAGTTAATTGTAATTTGGCCTGCTCTATATGATTGGAATAAATGTGAGCGTCACCCAGGGTATGTATGAACTCATGGGGCACTAAACCCGTTACTTGGGCCATCATCATGAGTAGTAGAGCATAGCTTGCGATATTAAATGGCACACCTAAAAACACGTCTGCACTTCGCTGATAGAGCTGACAGGAAAGTCTCCCGTCATTTACGTAAAACTGAAAAAGTGCATGACATGGAGGCAGAGCCATTTGGTCAAGAGCACCCACATTCCAGGCCGTCACAATATGCCTTCTAGAATAAGGATCAGTTTTAATATTTTCAATGACTTGAGAAATTTGATCGATGGTTTTCCCATCACCTGTTTGCCAGGATCGCCACTGAACGCCATAAACCGGCCCCAGCTCGCCATCTTCATCAGCCCACTCGTCCCATATGGAAACCTTATTGTCTTTTAAATACTTGATATTTGAATCACCGGCTAAAAACCATAGAAGTTCATGAATGATACTCTTCAAATGAGTTTTCTTCGTCGTGATCAGAGGGAAGCCTTTAGAAAGGTCAAAACGCATCTGATAACCAAACACGCCGGTAGTCCCGGTTCCAGTTCGATCTGACCGCTCAGCACCATGCTCTAGAATATGTTTTAATAGTGTTTGATACTGCTGCATATGCTTGCCCCTTGAATCAATCTGTGGCTAATATAGCCTCGCTTTACCATTGAAGTCAAAAGGAGAAGAGCGTTGGAAGTAAGAGATCCAGTCCACGGATCAATTGAACTGTCGTCTGAAGAAACCGCAATAGTTGACCACGGGTTTTTTCAAAGACTAAGAAATATTAAGCAATTAGGGTTCACAGAATTTGCTTTCCCCGGTGCAACTCACAATAGATTTTGCCACTCCCTTGGGGTGATGCACCTTGCTGGGCAGGCCTTTGACGGAATTTTTCATGATTATAAATTCTCAGATGAGAGTTATCGCCGTCGTTTTAGGCAAGTGGCAAGGTTAAGCACTCTGCTTCATGACGTTGGTCATGGTCCCCTTAGTCACACCACTGAAGAGGTGATGCCTCAGGTTGAGAAATTAGATCTCAAAATTGGCGATAGGAAAAATCGTAGGGCGAATCATGAAGATTACACTTTAAAAATTATTACTGATTCTAGCCTTACAGATATTTTGAAAAAGGAATTTCCGGACATTTCCCCTCTCCACATTGCAGAAATGCTAGATCCAGAGCTGAAATCCCATGACGACTTTTTCATGCATGAAGGTTTAAATTTTCGGCCCATTTTAAGTCAACTTGTGAGTAGCGAACTTGATGTGGACCGCATGGATTATTTAGCCAGAGACAGCTATTACTGCGGCACTAGTTATGGTCATGTGGATTCAGATTGGATCATTGCCAATCTTACCCATCATATCAAAGACGAAAACGTTCACTTAGCCTTGAACAGAAGAGCGCTTTATACTTTTGATGACTTTCTCATTTCCCGTTTGCACATGTTTATCATGGTTTATTTTCATCACAAAGCCATCATTTATGATGAAATGCTTTTGAAATATTTGAAATCCCCTGATTGTGATTTTGCCATCCCCGCAGATTTAAACCAATATATGTTTTACGATGATTACAAACTGCATTCTCATATGGCTAAGAGTAAAAACCCTCTGGCCCAAATGATTTCCCAAAGAAAGCCTTTTAAGCTTTTTTATGAAAGTCATGATGAGCAATCTAATGAGGGCGTTCAGATTTACACTGCTCTGACCAATGAAGGAATTGATTTCATTCACACCAGTTCCACCGGACGTTTAAGCAAATATTATTCTGGAAATGTGCACCGAGGTCCAAAACTATTTGTACTAGAAGAGAACCATATCAGCCCGCGTAAAGTGCGTCCCATCGAGGAAACAACTCAGATTTTTGACCAATATGAGGACACACGAAAAATTGAAAGACTTTACGTTAATCCCCGGGACTATGCCCGTGCCCAAAAGATTCCCTTGCCAGCTATTAAAGAGTAGTGATGCAATGATCCCCTAATTAAAGGGGGTCTCATGAATAAGTTTTTCATTCTAGTTTCACTGAGTTTTATATTTTCATCTTATGGTTTTTCTCAAACTCGCTATGAACAAGTCAAAGGCAATTTAGTTTCTCTTGCAGGTAAATATCCGCAGACAACTAAACTCATTACAGTTGGCGATTCTGACGCCGGCGATAAAATCTTAGGTCTCCAAATTGGAAACGGTCCAATTCACAATATGGTTGTGGCGACCCATCATGGAAATGAATACGGCTCCACGGTTGTTGCTATGTATTTTGCTGAGAGTGTCGCCATGCAGCCCATCGAAGGACAAACTGTATTTGTGGTTCCCGTTTTAAATATTTCTGGTTACAACGCAAATAACAGAAGAGAAATCGCTAAAGGAACTACATGGGATCCCAATAGAAATTATCCCGGCCCCTGTGCTACTGAAGGACCTTTTACTTTAAAATCCACAACGGCACTGGCAAAATTTATTGATGACAATAATATTACCGCGTCAGCCACACTTCATACTTTTGCATCTAAAGTAATGTACCCATGGGGAATTTCCACACATCAGACGTCCACTCCCTATGACACAACATTTATTCAAATGGGTCAGGCCGCTACGGTAGAAAGTCATTATCAAGTTGGAAATTCAACTGTGCTTTTATATCCCGCCGACGGAACCTATGAGGACTTTGCATTTTGGCATTCAGGAATTTGGTCCATGCTTTTTGAATTGGGAACCAGTCACAGTCCCAGCACCGGGGATTTACAGAAAATGGTTCAAGAAAATATTCCCGGCTTAAGGAGAATGTTTATGATGGCACCGAAAGTGAGAGCGCCGGACCACGCATTCCACGGTCAGTGCCAGGTTGCCGACGCAAGACCGTATGACAGGCACGACGAATAAGAGGTACCGGGTTACTTTCAGTTTAACTTTGCGTCATATGGATAGTTAATTTATAAGCTACGTAGGTGTATTCTGAAATTTTAAAAAAAGGGGAAGTTTATGTCTAAAATAGTATTTGTGTTTCTATTTGTTTTTTCAACTTTTGCTCAAGCTCAGACAGTTGTTGCGGTTGGCAAAGACAACAGTCTTTGGATGGCTAAGGAAGGTGCCACTTGGACTAACCTTAACTTTCGCGCAATCAGTGTTGCAGTAAACGGTGATACGATCATTGCTGTTGGTAAAGATCATAGCCTTTGGATATGGAAAGATGGCGGTCCATGGATGTGGCTTCCCTTTCTTGCAAGTCACGTTGCTATGAAAGGTACAACTATTATTGCGGTTGGCAGAGACAACAGTCTTTGGATGAGTAAGGATTTCGGTTTCACATGGACCGATCTATTCTTCACTGCGATTGATGCGGATCTTCCTTAAAGATCAGCCATTTGAAGAATTAAAGTAACTCAGAAATCCACCCTCTAAGTTTACTATATTCACAAAACCGATTTTCTCAGCGCCTAGTGCAAGCTCACTTGCTACTCGACCGTCTGAGCTGTAAATCACAATGGGGGTTGATTTGTCTGGGACCATTCCGCCAATTTTTTCTAGAAATTCGGCCGCCGCCAAATGAAGAGCGCCGGGAATATGTTTCTCTTCATATTTTAATTTATCCCGAACATCCAAAAGTATAAAAGCCACATGGAGAAACTGCATGCGCTTTAATTTTAATGCATCAATGTCCAATAACCGCTCCAGCACCAGCGTTGACGTGATCCGGGACTTTCCGTACATTCTTGATGGCAATCACTGCAGAAATAAGCATCACTGACCCCGCTAAAATATAAGGCGCCGCGGGAGCTAATCGACTAAATAAATATCCACCAATCACTGGACCAACCATTCTAGCTAAACTTCCCAAGCTTTGGGTGACTCCCATGACTGCGCCCTGTTCGTCTGCTTCCGTCAATTGGCTGACTCCACCTAAAATGGCAGGGTTACTCATCCCAGAACCGACTGCTAAAAGTCCCATTGTGATCATGATAAAGAGCGGAGATCCCGCCCAGGCCGTTGCCAAAAGAGCAAAGCCTGCGATGACAGGCCCTATCACCAAAATTTTTCTCTCTCCAAATTTTGGAAGAAGTTTTCTGATGAGATACCCTTGTGTAAATGCAATGACAATTCCTATGAATCCAAAAAGTTCTCCTGTTTGTCTAACTCCGTACCCCAATCGACGCTCTGTCAAAAGGGCAAGGGTCACTTCCATATTTGTCATGGCAAAAGATGCTAAGAAAAATATCAGCATGAGCCAATTGGTCTTTGGATTTTTAAAAGCACGAGTCAATCCATCAAAGCGAGATACTTTTGCCTTCATCTTTCCTCGATTTTCCGGTTTCAAACTTTCCGGTAAAATAAAATAAGCGAGAATAAA
>JBBQPV010000201.1:0-4861 GCA_038216925.1 Bdellovibrionia bacterium | reverse complement strand
TTATCCTATTAAAGTAACAAGAAAGGACTGGGAAGATGGAGCACTGGAAATTCTTGGTCAGATAGGCTTGAGATATGCTGCGGTCACATCCCCGTTAAAAGATTTGGCATTTAATTATTGCGAGCCTGACGATATAAGCTCGAATCTGAAAGCTGTTAACACTTTAAAATTTGAAATTTTCAAAAAAGTCTGGTTGGGGACAAATACCGACTTAGACGGCTTAAAAGATTTAGCGACCCTTGTACCTACCGGTAAAAATATTGCAGTTTGGGGTGGCGGCGGAACTTTACCGGTTTTGAAAACTCAGTTTCCTAAGGCCAGGTTTATTTCCTCGCGCACTGGTAAAGACCGAGACGATAGTAATATTTCCTCACCGCCCGAAATTATAATTTGGGCCGTAGGGAGAAAGAATTGGGAAACTACTAAACAGTTTCCCGACTCCCGTTGGCCTGTAAGTACAGTGATAGACTTAAACTATACGGAGAATTCCCCGGCTCGGGAATACGCCGCTGGTATAAAGGCGATTTACGTATCTGGATTAACCATGTTTACTACTCAAGCAAAACACCAACAAAATTTTTGGCTAAAATAAAACCCACGATTTTCATCGTGGGTTCTTAAAAATCCAAAACTTCTATGAACTAAAAAGTTTTGGTGGTGTTAAATTCATCGGAGGGATTATTACTTGTCCCTCGGGCCGTGCTGGATTTCCAGTCGGCCTTTGCCTCACCAGTGGATGCGATGTCTCGCCCGCCGGTGAATTCCAAAATTTTCTTAGCTTTATCAGTCCATGCGGAATCATCGGCATGTACAGATAGTAAGATTCCGCCATTTTTAACAAAGCCTTCATATCGTTTAGCCTCATATTCTGGCATTCCTAGACCAATCATAGCGCCAGTCAAACCTCCAACTGTTCCGCCTACTCCGGCGCCAGCAAGAGCTGCCACAATTGGGCCGGCTGCGATGAGCGGTCCGACTCCGGGAATAGCTAGTGCGCCTATACCAGCAAGCCAACCTAAAGTGCCTCCCAAAAGCGCACCGGTGGTTGCGCCTGTTGCAGTGCCCTCAGGAGCCTTGGTGGCCTTTGTGTGGGCAAATTCTTTCGAGTCATCACCTTCATTGAAAAGGACAGATATGTCTGACGATCTGAAATTTGCCGCTCTAAGAGCATCTACAGCATTTTCTGCATCGCTACGAGTTTGATAAATTCCAAAAACAGCAACATTCTTTTTCAACATAAAAACTCCTTTTTCAGTTGGAAGATGAATTAGCTTCCATTTTATCTACTACATGAGAGGCACCCGCAATCGCTTTAGCTTTTTCTAAAACTATTTCTTTTTCAGCTGAAGTTTTAACGGGGCCTTTTAATGTCACTATTCCGTTCACGGTTATAATCTTAATATTATGGGCGTAAGTGGATAGATCTGAAGATTTCACAATATCTTGTCTTATTTTCCGAGTCAGTTCCGTATCTGTCTGATTACGGCCCTGATCCTGAGCACTCAGCTCGCCAGAATTTTGATCTCTGGTGTTTACTTTAGTATTATCTGCACTTTGTTTCTCCATAGAGAAGGAAGGCACATAATACAAAGTAATGACTGTCAGTGCGGCTAAGACTAAAGCATATGAAATTCTCTTCATAATCAACCTCGCTCAGTTTTTATCTGCGATATGTTCAATTTTATCGCCAATTTTTTCAACAATCCCACCAATGGTTGGATAACCTTTGTCAGATAAATTTCTTCCCATTTTTTCTATCATGTCGCCGGCGTCATGGGTTCCTTTAGCAACTGCTTGCTTAGTGTTTCCCAATAGACTTTCGCCTTTGCCTTGCACATTTTGTGCAGCGCCTTCAGATTTCAATTCATTATTATTGCTCACGTTGCCAGCAAATTGTTTAACTTTGCCTGCTGCGGTATCAAACGCGCCTTCAACTTTATCTTTATTGTAATCCATATAATCTCCTTTGTTAGATCGTTATGAACTCTAATAAAGCAATGCATGTGCCATGGATCTTATGAGTGATTTCGGCGTGTAACAGATAACTTCGAGGCAGATTCAATCAATCATGATTCAAAATGCCTCACTAGGCGACTTTAAATTTTTCCCGACCAAAGGGAATTTTATTTCCTTCAATTTCATCAATAAACGTGGGAACCGCCCCAGTTGTGATTAGCGGGGCAGATACTTTTCCATGAGAATCTCTTTGCACAGGAGCACATTTAAATAAATCGGTGACCGTATAATTTTTAGAAGAATCTAATTGTCCTACTTCGGATATATGCGTAATTTTTCGACTTCCATCGGGAAATCTCGCAATTTGTACCACAAGCTGGAGTGCTGAAATAACTTGTTGCCTCACGGCTTGCTCACTGATTCGGCCTTCGGCGGACATGGCAAGAGTTTCTAAACGAACAAGAGAATCAAACGGCGTATTTGCGTGGATAGTTCCCAAACACCCTTGATGGCCGGTATTCATGGCGTTGATGAGCTCTAGAGCCTCTCCTCCACGGACTTCTCCGACAATAATACGATCGGGTCTTAGGCGCAGACTGCTTTTGAGAAGATCTCTCATTCGCACTTCGCCTTTGCCTTGCTCGTCAGGCATCTTAGTTTCAAATCTTACAACGTGATCATAATCCAGAGTTAATTCAGAGGCGTCTTCGATTAAGATAACCCGCTGATTTTTTGGAATGCGACTGGAGAGTAAACTCAAAAGAGTCGTTTTCCCTGAACCCGTTCCACCACTGACTAAAATATTTTTTCCTAAAAACATACAAACATCCAGAAATTGAGCGGCCTCAAGGGTAATGGAACCGAATTTAATATAATCAGGAAAAGAAATTTTTTGTTTCATGAATTTTCTTATGCTGACGACAGTTCCATTTCTTGAACAAGGCGGAAATACGACGTGTATTCGAGAACCGTCGGGAAGCCTGGCATCAAGTGTTGGCTCTTCCACCGTAATCCTTCTACCCACGCTCTGCGCAATATTGTGAACAGCAGCCTGCAAAGCATCTTCATCGGCAAATCGAGCGGCGGTTTTTTCCAACCGTCCTTTTCTTTCAATAAAAACTTCATGGGGGCCGTTGATGAGAATCTCACTGACAGAATCATCATGAAGATAAGGCAAAATGGGCCCCAAAAAGCTTTGAATTGCAGATTCAAAAACGCTTAAATTATCCATTTATTACTCTGAAGCGGCGCTGCGGTCCGGTGACACTGGAGCAGTATTGGGCCCATAGACTACTAGTTTTCCCTCTGCTGAGGTTTCAGGGCATTGAAAGTCAAAGACCCCTTCTTTCTCTGGATCTAGTCTGAACGTCTTCGTCTCTCCATAAAAAGTAGAATGGTGTTGAGAGAAAGCGTCCAACATAAAGCTGACATTTTTATTGTCTTTATTTACGTTCACCACATGAATCATGTAATGAAGTCCTTTTCTCAGTCTCAAATTTGACGGAATAAAGCCTTTACCGGTGTTTAAAATGACAACTTCCTGCCGGTCAACAATTGTATCCCGAGGACCTTTACTTACAAAGTCATCCACCTTCAATTTCTTTGGAGCCACAACCTCTTCTTGGAGAGATGCAGGGTTTCTAGATTGCGATTTTGTCCGCCGAGACATATCTACGTCCCATGCGTTCACAACTTGAACAAAAAATAATCCGAAGACCAACAATAATATTGATGTCACTTTGAATGACATGGCATACCCCTTCTTCAATGAATAGTCTCTTGCCGCTCTTGAAATTCGGCCATCTCTCTAGCTACTTCCAAAACCAACGCCTCAACTATGGGTTGGGGCAAGTTGCCAATGAAATTTCTAATATCTTTTAAACTTTCAATTCTATTAATTTTTTGAATGGCTATCCCAACTTCAGACCATTGGTTTTGAGCTTTTTTATATAACTCGATCCAATCACGTCCTAGCATGGGCTCGATCATTCCTAATTCATATAAAGCTGTAAAAACTTTATCCAAGTCCCCTGAGAGAAAATCCATAGGACCTCCTTAACTTCTATTCGGAAAAACCTGAGAAAAATCAAAGATGTTTTGCTGGTCTAGGGACTAATTCCGGACTTTGGTGAAGAGGATAAGACTCTCTGCGAGGTGAGTTTTTCAGGCGCCGGTAATATTTGGTATCTAAAGCATTGGCTAATTGTTTCTTCCATGACTTTAATCTGGGTTTTGTTCATTGTGGCATCGGCCCCGCGCTTATTCCATTCTTGAAGACAAGTGGGCACCGATAAAAAAACTGATTTTTTCTTTTGAGCCACTGTGTCCGCTATTTTTACAGAAATCAAATCACACGTGTTGAGCGCAAACAGATATTCCACAGTGCGATTAATAGGCCTGTCTGCCCTGCCCCCTTTTGTCATGATATTGATGGCAAGCGGGAATTCACAAAGTACAACAGTGGTTTCAATTTTCTTCCGGCCATTTGCCCAACACCGGGCATGCCAATCTCCAACGGGGCGTTTACTGTAGAGTAGGTTTCCACTCTCATTAATTCCCAGTTCAATCATTTTCTCTTCTAAAAGTTTTTTCTTCAAGCATCCGGATTTAGGATCAATGGGCGCACTTTTTTCTAGAGACAATGCTTGATCTCTTAAATCTTTATTATCCTCCAAGACTTGGTCAACCCTGGTTTGAGAAATAATGGCCGATGCTAAAACTTTTTCATATTCTTTAAGAGTTTTTAGAGAGCGGCATTTTTTCTTTTCACAACCAGCAATTTGTTTCAGAACTTTTTTTCGAATATTTTGAAGTTTTGATACTGTGAGTGCCTTGGGCTTTTCTTCAGGTTTTGATGGCTTATTCTTCAGTGAAGCTGGGGCTCTTTTTTCCGAAACTGGTTTTG
>JBBQPV010000200.1:0-4880 GCA_038216925.1 Bdellovibrionia bacterium | reverse complement strand
ACCGCCCAAGTGATCCCTACTATGTCGAACTCATCAACACTTTGGATAAAGCTACCCACCTTTTAAAAACCCAAGATCCTCAAGCCTTGGGGTTTTCTAGAAAAACTTTTGAGAGCGCTCAGATTGCCTTTGACCAAATTTTTCCCGATGACAAGGTTATCTATATGAGGCTAAAAGAGTTAGCCAAGCACATGACTGTTCAATATAAGGAAGTACAAGTTTGAAAGAAGAGTTTCGCGTCCGACTTCATAAATACATCGCAGATTGCGGATTAGCTAGCCGTCGCAAGGCAGAAGAAATGATTGCTGACCACCTAGTCACCGTAAATGGCCGCATCATCACAGAAATGGGATTTAAAATAAATCCATCTCGGGACGCGGTGAAGGTAAAAGGTAAGCTTGTCACTATGAAGGCGCCAGCTATTTATATTGCCCTTCACAAACCTGCCAGAGTTCTCACCACACTCAATGATCCAGACGGGCGACGCACCGTTAAAGATCTCCTTGTGGGATTAAAAACTCGAGTTTTTCCCGTCGGGCGGTTTGATTTTAACAGTGAGGGTTTACTCATCATGACAAACGATGGGGATTTTGCCCAAAGTATTAATCACCCCACAAAAAAACTAACAAAAACATATTTAGTTAAAGTGGACGGCCAACCCACGGAGAATGATTTGAAGAGGTTGCAACTTGGAATAACTTTAGCTGAAGGCCGCGTCCGTGCGCTTTTAGTGAAGCGGACTAAAGTGGGAGGCCAATACGACTGGATTAGAATTGTGCTAAACGAAGGAAAACATCATCAAGTTCAAAGGATGTTTGCAAAAATTGGTTTTGATGTCATTAAAATGAAGCGCATTGCCATTGGAAAATTAACCATTGGCGGAATAGATAAAGGCGATTTTAGATATTTAAATGAAGAAGATCTTAAAAACGTGTTCAAGCCCTACGACAAAAATTAGGTACGCCGTTCCCTTTTCAGTAAATGGCGCGTCACTTATTTATAAAGCATTTTTAATACAGCCCTATCCAACATTTTTGTCGGTAAGTACTTTATAACGTTCAACTGAATTTTTGACGCTGAACTTGCTACCGTAATTCTATTTGGAGGATTATTCTTAGTGAGGGCTCGCACCACTGCATCAGTCACTCGTTTCACGGGAATAGCGGCTTTGGCTTCTTTTTTTACCATTTTTAAGATGCGAGCAATCGCAATTGAGTAATAGGGAAGATGAGTCTCAGGAACAATTCTGTGGAGGTCTTTTTCCGCGGCCATTCCTTTTTCCCAGATGGGGGTAGCAATGGGTCCAGGTTGCACAATAATTACTTTAATTCCGGAGGACAGAAGTTCCCACCGGAGAGAATCTGAAAGAGCTTCCAAGGCAAATTTAGAAGCTGAGTATGCACCTAGAAACGGTGTGGATTCAATTCCGCTGATGGAACTGATATTCACAATACGCCCAGGATTTTTCCTCATCAGCGGGAGAAATTTCTGAGTGACTTCTATAAGACCAAAAAAATTAACCTCAAATTGATTTCTAAAATCTCCCAAAGGCAATGTTTCCACGGGGCCAAAAACAACAATGCCGGCATTATTAACCAGACTAAACGTTTCAAATTCGTGACAAGAAATTAACTTATAGCATTCATCTATTTGATCACTCTTTGTCACATCTAAAATGACCGGTGTTATGTTCGGAGACGCCGCCTCCAAAGATTTTCCATCTTTTTCAGAACGCACTCCCGCAAAGACACGGTAGTTTGACTTAGCTAGTTCTACTGAAGTGGCAAACCCAATGCCCGTTGATGCCCCGGTAACCAAAACTCCGTTTTTATTCATGGGAAAGGACTACTGGAATTAAACTTAAAATGCAACTGACGTTGTCCGCTATGCGGACGGCTCCGCTTTAGCATAGTTAAGATTGATTTGAGACATGGGGACGATTTGCAAAAGAAAAAGGCGGCCACAGCCGCCCTTTTTGGAATGATTCCAACCTCCGCTTTTTAAGGGAGGTCTTCTATGCACCACATAGAAGGAAACGGTAAGAAAGTAGAAAAACTTAAGGTGATTTTGGACATTGTCCTGAGATTACTCAAAGTTTTAAATTATTTGCTTATTATCTGGTCTTTGACCAAGGGCTAAAGAAGTGTATGGGCGAGTGCTGAGCTGAAAACTCGGAAGGCTCGCCAATGACCGGCTTGGGGTGTCTGTGGTCTTAGTTCCCTGACTTGGGTGGATTTGGAAGTTGATTAAGCTCGCTGGGATCGGTAGCAGGCCAACCGTCACCACCCTGATTCACATCAACATTTGCCGATGGCACGGCAGTCTTACTAGAAGGAGCACCCTCCGGTTTATAAGGCCAACCACCGTAAGGCTTTGGATTATTTTTTGATTCCTCTTTGGTCTTTTCTTCAGCATCCTTCATCTCTTTATAGATTTTTTGATACTCAGGATACTCTTGCCTAAATTCGGTACGGCGATTTGCCATATCATCTTCGAAATCTTTTCTCTGCTGCTTAATAATATCTTCAAACTGATCTCTCTCATCCCTTAAATCTGAATTAAATCTATCGCGTTCTAAAGATTGATCTGAACTAAATCTTGTCCTGGCTTCAGATTTAGGCTTTGAAGAATAAAAACTCTCCCGCTCGTCTTTCTGTTTCTCTTGAAATAGTCTGCGCTTATCAGCAATAGCGCGGTCAAAATCTTCCCGTTTTCTCTTCCACTTTTTTTCCATTTCGTTTCGGGACTTTCTTACTTCATCATCAAATTTTGACCTTAAATCTTCCGGCGGCATTTTGACTTGCTTCCACCTCTTTAACACCTCCGCTAATCGATCATTAGATTTTTTAATTTCTTCTGGAATGTCTTTTCTCAAGTCCGCTAACTCTTCACGATCCTTCTTTAAGCTCACTTCTTGATCAACCTCTTCTGCTTTAGCCCCACGGCCGGCATCGGGATGGGAACAAGACAAAAGACTTGTAGATAAAAAACTAACGGTAAGTAAACAGGTCCAGGTTTTCATAAGTAAAAGCTTAACATAGGTCAGGATTAATCCGAAACATTCAATATGATAGTCACTTCAAGAAACCAGCCGCCCACACTTTCCAGAAAGCGTAAGCGGCGCACAAAACTATTTGTTGTACAAAAAACACAGTACAAATACGCCATGTTCATGTTTAGATTTGGAATTGGATTTGGAATATTCATGGCAGGCGTGAGTCTTTATCTATTAAATTCTAACTACTTTCTGTTTAAGAGTGTACTCCTCATCCACGCTCCAAAAGTCATTGCAAATTTAAATACAGAATTAAAAATGGCCAATGAATTGATCATTGGGTCTCTAATTGCCTATGGAATTTTCATGGCTCTCCTAGGTCTGAGACTGTCCCATCGTCTTGTGGTGCCAGTGTTTTTAATCCAAGAGAAAATTAAAGGTATTTGCCGAGGTGATCTTAAAAACGCAAACATTTCAGTAAGAAAATCAGACGAATTTCAAGAATTTTGCGAAAATTATAATTATCTGGTTGAGACCATGAGATCCCAACTTAAAACAGATTTGATTAGGCTGGAATCTTTAAAGCCAGATCCCCATGACAGAGATGCCGTTCACATTTGGGAAAAAATGGTTGCAGAAAAAAAACAACAGCTTGACCCTAACGAGAACTCCGCTTCACTTGATCCAATTGACGTTTTACGTCACGTGTCTTAGAAGACTCCCGTTTATCATGGGATTTCTTTCCCTTTACTAACGCCACTTCCACTTTTGCCCGTCCCTCTTTAAAATAAAGTTTCAGAGGAACCATGGTCAAACCTTTTTCTTTCATCGCGGCAATGATTTTGTCAATCTCCCGACGATTCATCAAAAGTTTTCTGCGTCTCTCTGGGGTGTGATTATTGTAACTAGAAGCGTTGTAGATCCCAATATATGAATTCAAAACCCAAAGCTCATCTTTTTCAAATATCACATAGCAATCTTTGAGATGGGCATTTCCAGCACGGAGACTTTTAACTTCACTTCCACGTAAAACCATTCCTGCTTCATACGTTTCTAAAATATGATAATCGTGGAAGGCTTTCCTATTTTGGGCAATGATTTTGATACTCATACAGGTGCGGCAACTTCATCAGGGACAACAAGACCAAGTGAGACGATAATTTTGAAAGCTTGCTCAACACTGAGTTCTGTATCCCTAACGTCCTTTTGTGCCAAATAAATATAAAAGCCATTAGTGGGAATTGGAGTTGTTGGGACATATACACTGAGAAGCTTTTCTGAAAATAGTTTTTGGACTTCAATGGGCACCACTTCAGAGGTGACAAACGCTAAAGACCACCCAATTCTAGAGGGGAACTCTATGAGAACAACTCGACTAAAATGATTTCCTTGATTCACAAATAGAGTTTGGAAGACTTGCCTTGTGCTTTTATAAATATTCCCCAATATGGGAACCCGGCCCAACACATCAGCGGTGGCGTTAAACAGATATCTGCCAAAAAGATTTCTTCCAAGAAAACCAGCAAACAAAATAATAATGAGGGCAACCAACACCCCAATGCCTGGAATTCTAACGGGCATCCATCCAGCGGTGTTTAAAGCATTGTCCGCGCCCTCAATGATTGCCCGCACAACTAAATAACAAATTGTAAGAGGGCCTAAGACCAAAATTCCAGCTAAAAAATAATCTTTGAATACTTTCTTAGTTGATTTCCACATTTATAAATCCGTCGTCAAAGTCACACCGTACCCATACACCGCCCCACCAATTTTGTATCCCGGTGCACCCACAATTTGACTACTGTATTTATAGGCATTTCTAGGCAACAAATACTGCATGAGACCAGCCACATCCAATTGGGATTTCATTCCTAATAAGCTCTCT
>JBBQPV010000199.1:0-4898 GCA_038216925.1 Bdellovibrionia bacterium | reverse complement strand
GGTCTTAAGACAATGTTTTTCCCCCATGAACCCCTCAACATGGACGCTTCTGTCAGAGTGGATATTGTAGACTTACCAGATAAAATTTCTGAGCTTCCTCAAAAAACCCAGGCACCGGTTTCAAAGGCTCCACCACTTCCTCTGCCTACCCCCGTGCAAAAGCCACTCGAAAAGCCAATTGAAAAGCCAGTAAAAGAAGTGAAACCAAAAGATGACGCCATTTCTTTGGAGAAAAAGAAAAAACTCTCAGCCATAGAAAGAATTAAACAATTTGAAAAAGAAGAACATAAAAAAACTTCCATTGAAAATATCGAAAAGGAAGTGCAAAAACAGGAACAGCAAGAACGCGCTGAAAAAGCTAGAAAGTTTCTAGTTAAAGGAAATGCCGTTTCCCCTGGCACGGCGCTGCGCGGCCTGACCAAAGCAGAGTTTAACGACTATCAATCTCAACTTTTAGAAACTGTCCAAAATCACTGGAACTTGCCCGAGTGGCTAAGCAGTGCTAATCTCAAGGCAACAGTAATAGCGTACATTGATGTGAGAGGAAACGTGATCAAGCGGCGCATAGCCAGAAGCTCAGGTGATGCTCGATTTGATGATTTTGCGCTGAAGGCGGTAGATGAGTCATCCCCATTTCCTGCACCGCCTGAAAAGTTTGTAGATTTGGTGAGGGTTGATGGGGTCGTTTTCGGTTTTCCTCAATAAGAAGGGGTCATAGTGAAAAAATATTTATTAGCACTGTCTGTACTTTTACTTTTTTCAAATTTTTCTAGAGCTGACGATGAACCAGTTCCATCGGAATCAGATACCATTTACATAAAGGTTGGAGAGGCAAAAGTTAAAAAAAGCCTTCTCGCTTTTCCATCTCTTCTTTTTCTAAGTAGCCCATCCTTGGTCCCCAAGTACAAAACCATAGGCGCTGAGCTTTTCAACACTGTCACCAATGACCTTGAAGTGGCTAACCTGTTCACATTTATTAAACCAGAGGCATTCATTGAAGACCCCGCTAAAGTAGGGCTGACACCTGCACCGGGAAATCCCGCAGGGTTTCATTTTGAAAGCTGGAAAAAAAATGAAACTGATTTTCTTCTCCGTGGCGGATTTAAAGTAACCGACGGAACAAAACTTGAACTAGAAATTTATCTCTATTATGTGCCCCAGGCAAAATTGATAATGGGTAAAAAATATTTGGCGGATTTAAAAGACTTGCGGCACACTGCACATACTTTTGCAGATGATGTGATGAAGGCCCTCACCGGAAAAAAAGGAATTTTTAGAACTAAGTTTGTTGTGGGAAGTGATAAAGCGGGGAACAGTTGGAAAGAAATATACGTCACAGATTGGGACGGAAGAAATGTGATTGGAGTAACAAACCACAGAAGTATCAGCATGTCCCCCTGCTGGAGTCCAAATGGAAAAACAATTGCCTATACAACTTTTGCCTATCACCCCAATCTACATTCCAGGAATCCGGATTTATTTAGCTACGATATTTTTGATGGAAAAAGATACTTAGTTTCCAGTCGTCGAGGATTAAATTCCGGAAGCAATTTCTCAGGTGATGGTCAATGGATTTATTTGACCATCACTCAAGGTGGGGATCCAGATATTTACAAGATGACCCTAGAAGGCGATTCCCTTTCAAAAGTCACTAATGGCCCCCGTGGAACATTAAATGTTGAGCCAAACGTGTCCAGAGAGAATGGAAAAGTGGCATTCAGTAGTGACCGCAGCGGAAATCCCATGATCTACACAATGGGACCTAACGGTGAGGGCGTTAAGCGCCTCACTTTTGCTGGAAAATATAACTCTTCTCCAAGTTTTAGTCCCGATGGCAAAAAAATTGCGTTTGCGGGTCGCGATAAAGATCATTTCGATATTTTCACCATGAATGATGACGGTTCGGATATGCGTAGGCTTACATCGGCGAAAAAAACGAACGGGAGAAATGCGGATAATGAAGACCCGTCTTTTAGTCCCGACGGCAGATACGTAGTATTCACTTCCAATAGAACCGGGAAAAGTCAGATTTATATTGTGAGTATAGACGGTACGATGGAAAGACGGATCACGGTGGATAATCACAATTATTTCAAGCCGCGGTGGTCACCCTATTTAGAATGATGTTGACCTAACCTAAGTCATTCTAATAGCGTCAAGTAATGGAGGATTATAAAATGAGATTAAAATTAGTATTGGTAGCGGTAAGTTTGGCGATGAGTTTTGCCGTTTCCGCTCATGGTCAAGGAACACCTATACCACCTGTTCCCGGTACTCCAGCTGTTGGCGGAACACCTCCTAATTCCGGTGGGCCTGCAGTGAACCCTCCGTTACCACCCTCTCAAACTACGCCGGTTTTTGCTGCTCCTGAAAGCTCTCAGCCCCCAACACAGATTCACGAGAAATCAGAAATTAAAAAAGAAGTAATGAAACCTGTTTCAAAAAAAGGATTTAAGAGAATGTTTGCAATACTAGAAACTTCAATGGGTAAAATTAAAATTAAATTGCATCACGATAAAGTACCAAAGACCGTAGATAATTTTGTAGGCCTTGCCGAAGGAACTAAGGAATGGACTGAGGGAAAGAATAAGAAAAAGACTCACTACTATGACGGAATCGTTTTTCACAGAATTATACCTAAGTTTATGATCCAAACTGGCGATCCGTTGGGCAATGGAACTGGCGGCCCCGGGTACATGTTTAATGACGAATTTCACCCAGACTTAAAACATGATAAGCCAGGAATTGTGTCCATGGCCAATGCCGGAAAGAATACCAATGGTAGTCAGTTTTTCATCACCACTGTTCCTACGCCGTGGCTTGATAATAAGCATTCTGTGTTTGGTGAAGTTGTTGATGGGATGGATGTAGTTCAAGCAATCGAAAAAGTTCCAAGAGACACCAGTAATGACAAACCACTCAAACCTGTAACAATCAAAAAAGTGACTATCCTAAGAGAATAAAAAAAACCCCGAAATTTCGGGGTTTTCATATTCATTCTCCAAATCCTTGTCCCAGTGGCGGTGGGGATCCCTCTTCTAGAGGTTCACCATGCCCTTGGTACTCGGGGTCTAAGTCTTCGCCCTTTCGCGTAATCTTTCTCAGTGTCTGCACAGTCAGATCAGAGTCATCTTTTCCGCCGGGATAGTTTCTTCTAGACTGGGTGGCTGTTTGTGCCTCCACGCTCAGGGAAATTACCGACAATAAAAAAACACTACTTACCCAAATGCGCATATCACTTTAAAACCAGCTTAAGTGCAAATGCTGCTGCGATAAATATTACGCATATTATTAATATTCTTCGCAACTCTGCTTTTGACATAAGACCTCACTCAAGAATTAAAGGTTAGATTACATAGCTTTCTTAGCTTTGTGTTTACCTTTGTGCTTTTTTCCTTCTTTTTTCATAGCGCCTTTGTCTTTGTTCATATCGGCACCACCGGCAGCGGGAGCTTGATCAACAGCAGGAGCTGCGGGAGCAGGAGCGTTACCTTCTTGAGCGAAAGCACCAACTGAGAATGTCATAGCGATAGCTAGAGCTAAAAATAATTTTGTCATTGTATCCTCCTTAAGGATTAAAATTAGTTACACTTACCGAACTACAAATGCATCGCCGGTGCCAATGTAAATTAACTTAAGTATTTGAAATCTCTAGATAATTTTTAACACTCATTCTCAGAGCTGAGAAAATCCTAAATGGCCTTCTCAAGACTGAGAATTAATCGGTAAGTAAACGTGCACCAAAGTTCCTTTGGATCTGCCCTTTTCAATGCGAATTTTACCACCATGGGCATCTACAATTTTACGTACGGTGCTTAAACCTAGCCCTGTGCCTTTTTCCTTAGTGGTAAAAAACAAGTCAAATAGCCGCGTCTGCGTCCCATCGGCTATCCCAATTCCAGAATCCTCCACGGTGACTTCTACAAACTTATCTTTTCTGGTCATTCTTATAGTCAGTAGTCCCCCACTTCCAGAATCAAGTGCATCCATGGAGTTTTGAATTAAATTTACAAAGGCTTGCCTTAATTTATTCACATCGGCAGTGACAGTGACATCTTCTGTGGCATTAAAATTATATTTAATTTTTTGCTGAGCTAGCGCCGGGGCATAAAAAGACAAAAGATCGTCAAAAAACTTTTTCAAAGACATATTTTGTAAATCCAGCTGCAAAGGCTTTGAATAATCCAAAATATCTGAAACTAACCTATCTAGCCGAGCTATCTCTGATCTCATCGAGTCCACGGATTTCTTTTTTCCATCTTCTTGAAGACTTGAGCGCTCCATATGAGAAAGCAGTAAGGACAACGCATTAAGGGGATTTCGTATTTCATGGGCAAGGCTAGAAGCCATTGTTCCAATTGCCGCTAGTCTCTCATTTTCCAATCGACGTTGCTCACTTTCAGCAAGTTGCTCAATGAGTCTGCCTTGTGACTTGGCGATTCTGGCGCGCATTTTATCAAATTCATTTGCTAAGAATGTAATTTCATCCAATCCCGTGGGCACCTTAAATGGCTGACTAAAATCTCCCGCTGCTATTCGTTGAGCTCCGTCCACCAAAGTTTGTAGGGGTCGCGTGATTGAGTGGGCAATAATAATAGTTGTCAAAATAAGAGCGACGAGGAGAAATAGCGTGGCAGTAAACAGTGCGCTTTTAACTTTATCTAATTCTTGTTCAACTTCTGAATACTCCTTTTCAAGTACCAGATACCACTGCCGCCCCGTCAACTTAGTAACAGTTCCCAGCACGGTTACCCCTTTATGATTTGTATACTTACCCACCCAGAACTCATCCTGCAAGTGTTGCATCAGGGGAGAACTTAACACATGAGATTCTCTATCGGCCTCCGCCTTGCCTTTTTCAGAGGTGATCAGCCTGAGTTTAGAGTCTAAAAGATAAG
>JBBQPV010000198.1:0-4901 GCA_038216925.1 Bdellovibrionia bacterium | reverse complement strand
CCAAAATTGAAATTGTTTTACGAACGCGACTTGATAAAGCTCTGCTCGAATTGGTTCTTTCTTAGATTCAAAATCTGAATCCGGCACAGTCTTTCTCTCAAGAAGTTTAACAATGTGGTAACCCAGTTTTGTCTTTACCGGTCCGGCCCACTCTCCTGGAGAAATCCCTTTGACAGCGTCTTCCAGAGGCTTAAGTGACTCTCCCGTTTTAAATGACCCCAAAACGCCGCCCTCATTATAGTTAGGATCCTCACTGTACTGACTAGCTAACTCTTCAAACTTGGAACCACTCTTAAGTTTTGCAACAACTTCTTGCGCTTTTTGTAGTTGGTCAGCATCTGGTCTTTTACCTTGCCGTAAAAGAATATGAGCAATTTTAAATTCAAAACTCTTAGCGCTCTGATTTTTTGACTTAGATTCATACTGAGCAATAACATCTTCATCACTGATTTTGATTTTTGACGTGATTGCTTTTTCAATTACACCCTGTCTCTCCAGGCGATGTTTAATAAAATCTTGATATTCAGAGATCGTAGTTCCCTCTTTTTTTAAGGCCTCTTTTAATTGTTCTCTGGTGATATTGTTTCTGCCTTGTATGGAATTAATCTCCTGCTCAACTTTTTCCATAGTCACCGCAAGATTCTGTTTTTTTACTTCCGCATCCACGACTTTTTCATCGGTCATTTGTTTTAATAAGAGCTTCCCATCTTTCAGTAGAGCCTCATTGCTGTTTCCAAAAAGATCGTCAACAATAGTGCCGGTTTTCAACCTTTCCTTATATTTATCTACATCGGATTTAGTGATAATTGACCCGTTGACGATGGCCACAATAGACTCAACAACCTCGGCCCTGGCCGCGCTACTGAAAAAAGAAAGGGACGTAATAAAGATGAGACCGATCATTCGCGTGTTCCTTGGGTATGAACGTTAATCCCCCCAATGATGGAGGAGTTTTTTTCTACTTTTACACCTTTAACATAATTTTTAAACCACTGGTTGAATACATCTTGTTTTTTATGCTCCGTGACAAGCCTCATTATTTCAGGCTTGGCTTGCTCGAAAGTAAGTTTAGCAGCGGGCCTTCTCCCAGTAAGCTTTAGAAGATGATAACCGTAATCACTTTTTATCACGGAGCTCATTTGGCCGATGCCGAAATTAAATGCTGCGTCAAATGCGGGAACCACGCCCTTGGCTATAAATCCAATGTCTCCGCCCTTAGTAGCATCGGGAGACTGACTGTATTTTTTAGCCATTGCTTCAAAGGTGTAAGCCCCTGACTTAATAATTTTATGGAGCTTGTCTGCCTCTTCAGATTTTTTAACAACAATTTGAGACAGTCTTATCTCCGCCTGGTGCTGAAATTCTCTTTGGTGTTCCTCAAAGTATTTTTTTGCTGCTTCATTAAGACCAGAGTCTTTATCCGAGGCTTGGGCATATACATATTCCACCACTTTTTTCAAAAGCAGGGATTTGACAAATTCCTTTTTCCATTCTTCAAATAAAAGTCCGGATTCGGCTAGCGATGATTTAAAAGCAAGGTCGCTAGTAAAGCCCATTCTTATCTTGTTAAACGCGGCCTCATACTCATCATCGGAAACTTTAATATTGTTTTTGTCGGCAAAAGATTTAACCACTGAAGATAAAATAAATTCATCTATAATTTCACTTTTTGCACGGTCTACATTGGCGGGCAATTTAGCGGCTGCGGCGTCATAGGATTTCATTTTGCGAGCTAATAATATAGAAAAAGTATTGGCGTCTAAGATTTCATTTCCCACCCTTAAGAGTGGGCGATATGACTGAAGACTGGAGTTATTAAAACAACCCCACAAAATGAAAGGGAAAAAAAATAATAAAAGATTTCTACTTAACAATGTCAGAGTTTGTTGTGATCTTATATTTTTTCTTTAGCTTGTCGAAATAATCATTAAATAGAGCTAAACGCTTTCTTTCAAAGAGGGCCGCTTTGATTTGGCCTTTGTCTGACTCTTCAAAGGAGTGCTTGCCGGTGAGTTTGGCGATGTGAAAACCATATTTACTTTCAATCAGTCCGGAAATATCTCCCACCTTCATTTTACTGACCGCATCGTAGTACGGAGCAACAATAGAAATTCTGGTTTGGTAGCCAATATCTCCACCACGTTTTTTGGTTGATAGATCATCGGTATATAAATTAACTAATTCTTCGAAGGGGCGCTTACTGGATTTAACTTCAGACAAAATTTCTTCTGCGCGTTTTTTTGCAGTGGCCCGTTCGGCTTCTGTAGCATTGGGTTTGATTTCGATCAAAATGTGACTGCTCTTTATTTCTGGCGAGGATTTGTAGTACTCACGCATTTCACTGTCAGAAATTTTAATGTCATTAATTTTAGAAGAGAGCTCTTTTTCAATCAGCCCAACATAAAGCTGTTGGCGAATTCTCTCGGCGATGATGGGATCTTTGGCAATATTTTTATGCTCGGCCTCTTGAACGCCCACCTCATATCGGACCAAGTCTTCTAAGAATGCTTTTTTATTGGAAGGAGGGTTGAGAAGTTTTTTTGCGTCGTCATATCGCTTTGTGAATTCGTCTAGGTGGATGGCGCGATTGTTAATTGTCACTACTACTGGATCAACAGCGGCCAGGGCGGTTGCTGCAAAAATACCTGTGAATAAAGCAGTTTTGATCATTAACATTATTTCTCCTGTTGTTTAACAAGTGCTTTATTATGACGCTAGCACGCTCATTCTTGGAACTCAAAGGCAAATTGTTGTTTTTCAAGGGCTAAAATGATTAGAAGTCCGCCAGGAGGCACACTTGTTAATGAAAATTTTCGAGAGACTAAGATAGGTTTTGCGCCCAGCGCGTCAACAGTTTCTTGACTTGAACCAATGAGTTTTTTGGGATTTTTTTGCCATACAGTTGCAACCGCCTTAGAGGCCACGTGAGTGATTTCGCTATCCACAATAAAGTTCACAAAGAGATCATGCTTTTCTTTATCTTGTGAGCAAGATGCAAACACCGTGATTAAACCTTTGGTGATGGACACAATGCTCGGAGAGGATATTTTAATCTGAGCGATGTTTTGTGTGAAGGTAGTCCCGCCGAATCTTGGGCGAGACTCATTAAGATTAATATATTTTTTGTTCAAAACTCCTCTGGACTTATATTCAATTTCTACAGACGGAGGCAGTAAATTTATTCTTCTTTCAAACTCCGTGGCGCCGGAAATGTCCTTCCCATTTATTTTTAAAATTAAATCTCCAATTCTAAAGCCGTATTTTTGAGCAATACTTCCCTGCAATATATATTTTAGCGTTGCAGGGTCATTGGCCGTAACGCTGTGACCCTTAGGTTTCAACGGTGTGTGCAGAGACATTCCGAAAACCGATTGCGCTCCTGGAGAGGAGTCGTTCTCTGAATTTGTAGGGGAAGTTGAACATCCTGAAATAAGCGCAAGGCTTAAAAATATGCAGGACAGAAGTTTTGCTTGAGACCTGCCGCGCTCAAAATAAAGATTTTTTTCTATTTGATGACATTGATTTGACTCAGTCATGCTCACATCGAGTTTCATGGGCTCTCCAAAGGTCACGATAACTTTCGCAAACGGCCAGGGTAAATAAGTTTTATTCCAGGATTTTTCAAAGACCAGTGCAGAGGATCTGGCAACACCCGTAGGAACAATATGGGCACCGGAGTGTTTTGCCAGCGCCAATATTCCGGCTTTTACTTTATGCCGTGGACCCTTGGGGCCATCAACGGCCACTGTGGCGTTAAACCCCGCCTTCATAAGTGAAAGCATTCCAATAAGGGCCCGAGCGCCGCCTCGAGTGCTGGATCCGCGAGCGATGCCAAATCCAAAAAGTCTCAAGACTCTTGTCATTAACTCTCCGTCCTTAGATGTACTAGTCATAGCAGCACAATGATATTTCGGACCTAAGCGTAAAACAACCATTTCATCGCCATGCCAATGGGCAAAAATAACTTTTCCGGATTTTCTGGCCGCAGTGAAACCGGGATGCTCGATAATTTTAAATCGCCATGTGTGGGACCAAAGCCAATAAATTACGGCAATAATTGGAGGGAATAAATAATTTCTTAATATTTTCACTGCAAGAGTTTTTTAAACTCAGCGGTCAAGAGGGGCAAAATTTCCAAAACGTCTCCCACTATTCCGTACGTTGCCTTTTGAAAAATAGGGGCGTCCTTGTCTTTATTTATGGCCACAATGACTTTACTAGAACTCATGCCCGCTAGATGTTGTATGGCCCCGCTGATACCACAAGCTATGTACAAACTTGGTGACACAGTTTTTCCTGTTTGCCCCACTTGCATATCATGTGGCACCCACCCCGCATCAACCACCGCACGAGAAGCGCCCACAGACGCTCCCAAAACTAAAGCCAACTCTTCAAGAAGTTTAAAATTCTCTGGCCCCTTCAAACCTCTCCCGCCGGAAACAATAATTTTTGCTTCGGTGAGATCAACTTTTGCCGATGTTCCTTGGACCACATTTTTAACTATAGTTTTTAAATCCATGGGCGGAAGGGATATTTCAGACAGAGCCGCGGCCTTTCCGCTTTCAGGTTGTTGAGCCTCCATCGCATTAGGGCGCATAAGAATAATCTGAGTTGTGCTATTTTTAAATTCAACAGATACGGAAGCTTTCCCCGCAAATATAGGTCGACGAATTTGAACGTCACTTCCCTTAAGAGAGAGACTTGTACAATCAGTAGCCACACCATTTCCAGTTTTGGCCCCTACTCGAGGGAAAAGATCCTTCCCTAGTAGGGAGGCGGTTGCTAACAGGACGGCAGGCTTTTTTTCATTTACCACAAGAGAAACGGCGTGGGTGTAGGCCTCGGAATTATAATTTTTTAAAACGTCCGCTTCCGAAGAAAATAAAGTTTGAGCCCCAAAC
>JBBQPV010000197.1:0-4910 GCA_038216925.1 Bdellovibrionia bacterium | reverse complement strand
AGCCGTGGCAAACGGTGATGGCGGAGAATTTGCTCACTATGTTTTGTTTCCCGACACCGGTTGGAAACAATTAACGCATTTTGAGGATAAAATTATAGAAGCTAGCCTTGGAAACAATGACGAAATTTATCTGCTCTCCAGAAATAGGGCTCCCAAAGGTAAAATATTAAAACTATCTTTAAAAAATCCTAAACTAGAAACTGCTCAGACCGTTGTCAGGGAAGCATTGGGCCAATCAGTGATAACAGAATTTTTACCCACAGAATCAAAACTCTATGTCACCGACATGATTGGTGGCCCTTCTCAGGTTCGAGTTTTAGATCACAATGGGAAGATTCAGAGTAAATTAAATATCCCACCTGTTGCAGATGTTTCTAATTTGATTATGACTGAGGGAGACGAAATTTTATTTAAACTTCAAAGTTATGTTCAAGCCCCAATCTGGTACCAATATGGAAAAGGCGGGACAAAGAAAACCGCTATGGAGTTTAAAAGTCCGGTTAGCTTCAATGATGTTGAAGTCAAACGAGAATTTGCCACTTCTAAAGATGGAACAAAAGTTCCCATCACTCTTCTTTATCGTAAAGGTACAAAAAATAATGGCAAGAATCCCACTATTCTTTATGGATATGGAGGCTACGGCATCAGCATTACTCCACGCTTCAATCCTGATATGCATTTGTGGTTAGAGCACGGCGGTGTGTATGCCATTTCTAATCTTCGTGGAGGTGGGGAGTACGGAGAGTCTTGGCATTTAGCAGGAAATCTTTTGAACAAGCAAAACGTATTTGACGATTTTATCGCTTGCGCAGAATTCTTAATTAAAAATAAATACACTTCAAAAGAAATGCTGGTAGCAGAAGGAAGAAGTAATGGCGGTTTATTAATGGGTGCAGTTTTAACCCAACGTCCAGATTTATTCCGCGCAGTAGTTTCAACTGTAGGAATTTACGACATGATAAGAGTTGAAACTGATCCCAATGGTGCGTTTAACGTCACTGAATTTGGAACAGTCAAAGATCCCGCACAATTTAAAGCCTTGTACGGCTATTCACCGTTGCATCACGTTGTGGACGGGACAAATTATCCTGCAACCATATTGCTCACTGGCGCTAATGACGGCCGAGTGAATCCGTACCATTCAAAAAAAATGGCCGCAAGATTACAAGAAGCAACCTCGGAAAAGGGAATAGTTTACTTACACGTGACCTTTGATGGTGGCCATGGAATGGGGAGAAGCGTTTCACAGAAAGTGGCGGAAGAGGCAGACGTATTTGCTTTTCTTTTTGATCAACTTAAAGTACCTGCTTCTTTTTAGGGGAAGATTGGAGAATCATGAAATATATAATTTTATTCTCGATTTCAGTCTGTTTGGGAGGGTGCTTAAACGGAAATATTTCCACATCCTCCACCGCGTCCTTCCATGAGGCTTATCAATTTAATGGTATTTCATCTTCAGTAAATGTCCTTGCAACCTCGCAACCATTTACCATTATGACCGTGGAAATGTATTTTCAGACCACTTCCGCTGCCAATCAATACCTGTTCAGTTCCAATTTTCCAGGGCTCTTCATTTCCATGAACGCTGGCATCGTAGGTTTTAGTTCTCCCAATGCTGGCGCATGTACGGGCATTTTTGGGGTGCAAACCGCGCCCAGTTTATATAATGACGGCGCAGTCCACCATCTTGCAGCCATTTTTAATACTTCGGCGTCACCTCATTACTTATATGTAGATGGAATACTGGTAAAAACCTTTACTCCGTCGGCCTATGCGGGATGTACAATGTCCAACCTTTATATTGGTAGTAATACCTTTGCGACAAACTGGTTTAGCGGAATTATTGATGATGTGAGAATTTCCAATATTTCTAGATACGGCGGAAGCTTTACCGTTCCTCATTCTCCGGCAGTCGGTGATAACAATGTTTTAGATTTATTTCATTTCGATAATTCTAATAATGGGAGTAGTGATTATTTTTTCGGCGGTGGATCAGTGAGTACACCAAACGTCTCAAGTGTTACATCACCGGTGAAATTTTAAAATTCTATGCTTGTTTTGGAATCCGATAGACTGAATTTATTTGAACTGGAAGCGGACCACGGTCCTTTTATTCTGAAATTGACCAATGATCAGTCCTTCATCAAAAATATTGGGAATCGCGGAATCAAGACTATTGCCGATGCAGAAGGTTATATTCTTCGGGCAGGAGCCAACCCCTATAAAAAATATGGATATGGACTTTATCTTGTGGAGCTTAAGTCCACGGGAGAGCCCATTGGAATTTGTGGATTGGTTAAACGAGATAATTTAGAGCATCCAGACATAGGTTTTGCGTTCCTTCCACAGTTTTGTAATCAAGGATATGGAGAAGAATCTTCTCGAGCAGTTCTTGTTTTTTCACAAATAGGACTTAAGTTAAGTACGGTTCTGGCTGTCACCTCACCGCAGAATGTCCCATCAATAAAGTTATTAGAGAAAATCGGATTTAAATTTAGAAAGCATGTAAAATTATCTGAGGGCACACCGGAAAGCCTGCTCTATGACATTGACCTTAAAGCCGCCCCAAGGATGTAAGTGAAAAATATTATTTTCATCATTACCGTATTAGCTTCATCCCTTGTGTGGGGGAAGTCTTCCATAGAATTAATTGGCGGAGGTTTGACCTACCACGTTTTTGATGCTGGGGGAGGTAATTACTATTCATATAAAGTAAGTTCTGACGGTCGACTGATTTCAAATCCTGTATTCGGTATTGGATATACAATGGTGGACGCGGAATTAAGCTATACCTCGATCAGAATATTTAGAGGTATGAATTCGGTGGCGCAACCAATAAACGGTGGAATTTTGGCCCTAGGGCATGCCAGTAGGCATATAGAATTTGGATTGGTGGCAGGGGGTTATGTTCAGAATAATAATGATTTTGCTGGAACAGGAGTAGTTCCTTATTCCGTGGGTCAAGGATCAAACGCATTTGTCCCTATTATTGGCGTAGAGTTGAACTGGAAAATAATTTTTTCGGAAACGATTTTCATACGTTTTATTAATGTTATCACACCCATATTGACAAACCACACCGCGTCCTTAGGCTTTGACTTCTAGGCTCTCCTTAGGAACAATAGGCCTATGATTAACCAGCGCACTCAAAGAGAACAAACCGCTTACGACCAAACAAATATTTTGGAAACAAATGCAAAATTACAACATAGATTTCGCCATGTTTTTGAATGTCCAAATTCCGTTCATGCAGAGAAATATTTTGATGAAAAAGTAAAAGAGTCTTGCGTTAAAAATCATTCAAGTGTCCTGGATTACGGCTGTAACTCAGGATGGTTTTCAAAAAAAATGAAGGATTGGGGAGCAAGTGAAATTTCCGGTATTGATATTTCACAAAAGGCCATCGCCGAAGCCCATGAACTTTTTCCTGGAGTAGGAAAGTTTGAAGTCATGGATGCTCACCACACCACATTTGCAGATTGTCAATTTGACTTAGTTGTAGGGCGGGCGATCCTGCATCATTTGGATTTTGAAACATCCATGAAAGAAATTTATAGGATTCTGAAGCCTGGAGGTTACGGAATATTTGTAGAGCCCCTACGGGATAATCCGGTGGGGAAGCTCTTAAGATTCATGACGCCTAAAGCCCGTACACCCGACGAACTCCCGCTCTCAGAAAAACAAATCAACTGGGCGAATAAGCTTTTTGGCAGTGAAGAACATTTGTTTTTCGGCTTAGCATCAGTTGGAATTGGAATGGGCACGTCGCTACTTGGTGCCAATCCTAACAACAGGGCCCTCCAACTGGCGGACCGGGTAGACAATAAAATTTCACGGAGCCCACTGAAGTATTGGATGAGGCAGGCAGTGCTAGTGTGGAAGAAAAGATAGACAAGTGAAATTAGTGTGGATGGTTCCGGAAAAGCATGGAGGGATTTTTACCTATTCAAAAATGCTTTGGCCATTTGTAAAAAAAGCCGCTGAATCCGCCCAAATGGAAACTCACGAGCCCATTTTTTTGAATTCGTCCGAATTTGAAAAAGCGCTTTCCATTTTAAAAAAATTTAGACCGGATATCATTCATGTTCAACATGAGTTTGCACTGTTCGGAAAGAAAGTGCCAGGGCTCTATAAATTTCCACGTTGGATTAAAGCTCTGCGAGCCGAATTCCCAGGAGTTAAAATTCTAGTTACCGCTCACACAGTACTAGATTCCAATTATAATTTTCCCGTTCAATGGAGGGGCATGCAGTCCCCGCTGAGATGGCTAGCAAATAAGCTTCTTATCCCCTTTATTAAAAGCCTATGGCTTGAAAATACATGGAAGGGTCTGGATGGTGTTATTGTTCATTCAGAAAGCCAGGTTGTAATGGTGAAAAGTGCAGGGTGTGCCAACGTTATTTGCATTCCACATTTTGTTCCGGAAGTTCCAAGAGCAAGTCCATCGGCCGAGGATTCAAAATATTTTCAGAGCGTTAACCAGAATTCTACAATAAAACAATCTTTGATTCTCGTATTTGGCTTTATTTCTTCTGAAAAGGGCCAAGACGTCGCCATCAAAGCGCTAAACTTTTTAAAGGCTAGTGCCCTTCTCATCATTGCCGGCGGTGCAAGGAGACGGGGAGATTTTGTTTATAGAAAATTTTGTCAGCGGTTAATAGAAAATTATAAGCTCCATAGTAAAGTATATTTTCCTGGCTTCGTCCCAGACAATGAACTTTCAAATGTATACAGCCGGGCCACCGTAGTTTTGGCACCCTTTAGGGAAACTTTTGGATCTGGGTCGCTGGTGCAGGCTTTGGCCAGGGGCAAAGCTGTTTTAGCTTCAGATCTGCCAATAAATATGGAACTTGAGGCTCGCCAACCGGGCTGCCTTCTTTTTTTCAAAAAAGGGGATCCAAAGGATTGCG
>JBBQPV010000196.1:0-4915 GCA_038216925.1 Bdellovibrionia bacterium | reverse complement strand
TTTTTCAGCTGCAGCTGCGACTTCTCTTTCATGATTGGCTTTTTCCTGAGCGGCTCTACTTCTTTCGGCGGCGGCGGCGGCTTCCTTGGCTTTATCAGCTGTTTCTTTTGCCTTATCTTCCGCAACTTTTTTATCATTGGCTGCTGGCGCTGCGCCGAATGCGGGCACTTGCGGCACCACTAGTGACAAACTGACCATGATTGTTAGAAATAAATACAACTTATTCAAAAGAACTCCCGGGTTAAGGATTGACGATAAATCTTAGTCGCATTGAACATTTGCGCGAGTTCCCTCTCACAAATAACTTTCAAGCGTCTCCAACGAATGCACCCTAGAGCAATAAGTCTGCCATTTTTTGTCACTGGTCATTTTGATTGTTCGCTCAAGCGAAAGGGGCGGGTTACTTGAAAGTCTTTTCATGCATTGGGTGCGGATTTAATGGCCGAGCGATCGAAGGCGGTAAATTTCCCGCAAGCGCCGGTAGAAAAGAGTGCGTCCTTCGTGAAGCTTGATAGTGGGAGCATTCGTCATTGGATGCTTCGGTTTACCCGCGCTTGTCAAAATTAAATTGGTGCCTTTTCTGAGTCTTGAAGGTCGAGGTCTAAACCGGAAGTTCTGAGGCGGTGAACTTCTTTCTGGTAGGTATAAGATCTGTCGCTCTTTTCATTCAATATCGGAAAACTGGCTTTAGGTTAGACGGAATTTATTGAGCGATTTTTTATTTTTTTGTTGACGGCATTTCCGACTTCTTAAACTCGCCCATGTTCTAAAATGATGGGTGGAAATATTAAAAAACTTTGGCACCGCCATTTGGACTCTGTGGCAAGGCGCTGACAACCCCAAATTTAATTTCCCAACACGATTGCCAGTCACTGAAATCTTCCAGATAAAATCCCATGTTATAAATAATTAATTTTATTGAGAGAGGTGATTTATGAAATTTAAAATTGAAGATCTTCACGCTGAGGCGGTTGTTGTGGCCGCTCAATTTCACAAAGCCGAATCAAGATTAATTTCAATTTTACAAGAAATGGACGGACATGCTGAGTTTAGGACTCTTAAATGCTCCAGTCTTTTTGACTATGGCGTCAAGGTTCTTAAACTTTCAGAAGCAAATACTTTAAACTTTATCGCCATAGCCAGAAAGTCAAAGACAGTTCCGGAATTAAAACAAGCTATCGATAATGGCGTTTTGACCGTGTCTAAAGCACGGAAGATTACTTCAGTTATAACGGTTGAAAATCAAAAACATTGGATTAGTCTTGCCCAAGACCTTTCTAAAAATAATTTAGAAAAAGAAGTGGCTAGGGTTTGTCCAAAGGAAGCGGTTACCGAAAGAGCACAGTATGTTGCTGAGAACCGAGTGAAATTGACCATTGGAATTTCTGATGAAATTCTCACTCTTTTAAAAAGGGTTCAGGATTTGGAGTCCCAAAGAACAAGGTCTGCAGCCAGTTATGAAGACACTATCAAACAAGCGCTCAAAGTTTATATTGATAAATTAGATCCTGTTGAGAAAGCAAGAAGAGCGGTGAGTAAAGTGAACAAGACGAGCCAGAACATTATTCCGGACCACACGGATTTCGAACATGTCCCGGGACATGCTCAGATCCCTTTTCATCGAGAAATCATCCCGCAGAAATTGAAACATCAGGTTTTTCTCAGAGACAAAGGTAAATGCACCAAGAAGTCTTGCGAGAATTCCAGATGGATTGAGATTCATCACGTTATTCCTATCAGTCGAGGCGGGACCAATGAACTTCCAAATCTGACAACACTCTGCTCAAGTCATCACCGACAATTGCATGGAGGACGGCCTGAATTGCCGAAGGCGCCGGCTTAGCGTGGACCATGGCTCTGGACCTCTAATGCCAGTAAGCCTTTAGTCCAAGTTACTTTTATTTGAGATACTGTTACAATTTTCTAAAGGTAACTAAATTACGGGAGCACATTTTGAAATATTTCACCTTATTTTTGACGATCTTCGCACTCACGCAATGTTTGATCTTCCCTCGGGCTAATGCCTTTGGCGATGAAATGGTTTCCAAAAAATTAGAACACATCGATCGGTTTTATGATCAGATTAAAAAATTTAAAACGTATATGACAAAAAAGTGGGCCTCTAACGAGATTAAACCGGATCTTTTAGCCGAGGATATTTTCAGAGAGTTTAGTCCAACCGAATTTGATTGCCAAGGTGACCATCTGAAGAAATTTGCTAATTCCTATTTTGAAGAATTATTCCACTACGACAAAATAGGTAAAATGTATGACAGCGAATACATGCATAAAATGAGTTCCACTAGCTGCACGACCTTGTTCAAAGATGACATGGCCGACAGCAAAGCTGCGGAAGGCTCTGAGTGTAAAAAATTATTTGATTACTCCACAAAAAAGCGCTCCAAAAAAGGTGATGGTCCATCTCCATCTCCTTTCACAAAAGACGAATATTTAGCCACGCACGGAGTCCCCTTTCTTTACGCAGAACTTTGTTGCAAGAAAAATATTTGTTTAGACTCCATGAAAAAGTTAATTAAAGGAAAGCCTGGCACCGATAAAGATGGGATGAATGGCGCTCGAGCAATGTGAGCGGACTCTTTAAACTTCTATATTCCTAAACACATTTGTCTCTTCATCAAATTCTTGAAGTTGTCCCTGCTCTAAATCAAAATAAATTCCCATGACGGTAAGTCCTCGAACTGCAATAGCGGATTTTACAAACGGAAATGTTTTTAGATTATTTACAGAAGTGATAATGGACTCCATTTCGCCCAGCCTGCACAGATTATCGCTAGATTCGTGGGGATGATTTTTCAGCACTCGCTCTTTTGCGTCTTTTGCAATGGTCATCCACTGTTGGACAAATCCCTTGGGGTGAGATTGGTCACTACTCATCAATGACCGAATTCCCCCGCACTGACGGTGACCGAGAACAATAATGTTTTCCACCTTCAAATTAATAACTGCAAACTCAATAGCCGCACTAATACCGTGAAACCCGCCACCGGTTTCGTAAGGAGGAACTAAATTTGCGACGTTTCTGACTATGAAAAGTTCCCCTGGCGCTGCAGAAGTGATAATGGCCGGATCAACTCGGGAATCGCTACAGCCAATAATTAAAGTTTTGGGAGACTGGCCGTCGGTTGAGAGGCGATGGTAAAGAGGATGCTCATTAGCAAAATACTTTTCCTTAAACCGACGAAAACCAACCATTAGTCTGAGAATCTCTTTTTTACTCACAAATGCAAATGTATCACCGACTTCTCAACCATGGTCCAGCGAAATCCACACCAACGTCCTGTGCATCGCACTAAATTATTAAGTTTCCAGTAGTTAGCTCCGAAATGTTCTTTAGGTAACCAAAGGGGATATTTATGGCTAACTGGACAAAGAAGTCCGTAATTTTATTTTATGTATCAACCGCATTTATTTTGGGAGTTGTGCTGCAATTTCAAAACTGCGCAGATGTAAACTTCTCAAAATTAGTTCCAAAGACTCAAAAGAGCGGAACAGATACATTTACTACAAACGCGGTCTGCACGTTTAACGGAGTCACATATAATAATGGAGACACCGTTACTGCATATCAAAACTCCGCTGTGGCAGCCGACCAAACCTGCCAATCTGAAACCAGAGTGTGCGATCAAGGAACTTTTAGTGGGAACTTTCAATACCCCGGTTGCGCTGTGGATGGACTTGCCTCATGTATATTCAACGGACACACCTATCCCTCAGGAACCACAATTACGGCTTATCAAAATTCCGCCGTTGACTTTGGACAAGTCTGCCACTCGGGTGCAAAAAAATGTACAAATGGAACTTGGGACGGACCTGCTTATAACTTTCCCGGTTGCACTGTTGGCGGACCTAAATCCTGTTCCTTCAACGGCCAGATTTATACCCAGGGCCAAGTTATAGTGGCGTTTCAAAATCCTACAGTGGGATTTGGTCAACCTTGTTTAATGGAAAATCAAGTTTGTAACAATGGTGCGTTTGACAGTGATCACCACTACAGTTACCCCACTTGCACCGTGGATGGTCCAAAATCTTGCCTGTTCAACGGCAGAACGTTGGCCCATCTTCAACATGTCACAGTATTTCCAAACTCAACTGTCCCGTACGGACAGACATGTGTTGGAACCGATATCCAGTGCGTAAACGGTGCTATGAGTGGCAGTGGAACATTTGAATCTTGTACTCCAGGGGGACCCGCATCTTGTTCATTCAACGGAAGAACAATCGCCAGCGGCGAGACCGTGACAGGCTTTGTAACTTCAACTGTGCCCTACGGCCAACTCTGCTCTCCAGTAACGAGTCTCTGTACAAATGGTTCATTCTCTCGGCCAGACGCGATTTATGGATCTTGCGCCACTGCAGAACCACGGGCTTGTTTATTTGACGGAAGAACAATTGCCAGCGGTCAAACCGTTGAAGCTTTTGATTCCTCCACCGTCCCGTATGGACAAACTTGCCGAAAACAAACCAGAACATGCGTAAATGGAAATTTTGATGGCCAAGATACTTATAGATTTCCAACCTGTCAGCCCGATGCTCCAAAGGCTTGCATGTTCGGCGGTGTGGCTGTTGCTCCTGGACAAATTGTCTCTGGTTACACAACAACCACAGTTAATTATCCCATGACGTGTTCATCTCAAGTAAGTAGCGCGACATGTGTAAACGGTGTGATGGTGGGCGGTGCCTCATCATCCACATGTACTGTGGTCAACCAACCTTCCACCGGTCAACACTGTGATGTGGGCGGGCACTGGGGATGGCGTTCTTGGAACTTCAGTTGTCCAGCGGGTAAAAAACCGATCAGCGCAAATAAAGTAGGGGGTTGTCCCGTTGGGGCTCAGCCCTATAATTTGGGCGGACAAATTGGATGTTATTATTCCAATAAAGATCCTCGCAGACC
>JBBQPV010000195.1:0-4919 GCA_038216925.1 Bdellovibrionia bacterium | reverse complement strand
AGATTTGCGCACAGTGATCATTGTAAACCTCGCTTTTCCTATAATGTGGATAGCTGGTCTGAAGAAGTCAAGGGTGCAGGGTGAGGGAGTTTGAACAAATCTTGATAAGCGTAGAAGGTGGATATTCTTATCACTGGGATGGCGATAAATATTCCGAGACCAAGTGTAACGCCGCAGAGTGCGAGAAGTCCTAGAATGAGGAGACCATACCATGTCATCACGCCTATATTTGAGGCGCAAACATCAAAACTTTTTTTCATTGCCTCAATTGGCTGAGCGTTTTCATAGGTGATAAGGGCCAGTGCAAATTCGCACCCCATGAGAAGAAGTCCGTACAGGATAGCCGTGAAGAGCCCACCGATGACAAAAATAATAGTGAACTCTGGAATTCCGGATGAGTCAGAAAGAAAAAAATTCTTAACAAACTCAAAACCCACAGTGAGAATAACTGGCAATAAAAATAGCCCAGCTAACACCAAGTAAATAAGAGTGTAGAGTAACCCTTCAATAAATTTATTTTTAAATCCTAAGAATATATCTTCAATTTTAAGCTCTTCCCCTTGACTGGCTTTTTTAATAGCAAAAAGCCAACCTATACCGAAAAGTGTGGATAAAACTGTACTGACGGGAAATCCTAATACCGGGACATGTCTACAAAACCAAACCACTGCGGTGTCTATAATAAAAAAGCCGATGAATAATTTGTAATGTTTTTTGTAGAGTTCCCAAGATTTTATAATCCAAGACTGTGCTTCACTCATTCTAAGGTGCCGTCCATTTCTCCTTTTAATACTTGCTGAAGATAGGCATGAAGAAAAGCATTGTTCCGTTTCCCGGGAACTATGGTTTGAATTGCTTTCAAATTTGCTGAGTAAAATTCTGGGTGGGTTGTTTTTGTCTGGCGGATTTCTTCATAAATGAGATCTAGTTTCTTTGTTAGGGCTAATTGATATTCCTGAAATGCTTTTTCCGCCATAAAAGTGTCTTGTTGCTTGAGCCATACCAGCGGTTTACCCGGCCCGTAAGTTAAATCAATCCAAGATTTAAACAAAGGATCACTGGCGTACTCGATGGACACCTTTTCATAAAACGGAACTTCATTTCTTATTTTTCCAATTTGAACTCTCAAAGCGGGTTCATCAGACGCCTTTAGTCCGATTATATCTAAAAGTTCTCTGACAACAACGCCGTAGCCGTTTCCATCTTTATGAGAAAATAATCCGTGGCCTATACCTGGTTCAATGACTATTTTTGCATTCTGAACTCGCCGCCTAATTTCTTTTTCCACCGGAAACGTGTTTTTCCCAATCGGATTCTGACTTTTTCCACCTACAACCCCAGGGTAAAATTCTTCCTTATCCCCAATGAGCACGTGGAATGGAAGTCGCGGGTCTTTAGTACTTGGATCCTCGTACTGCTCGTCTAATAAACTTGTTTTATTAAAAAAATAGCTGACATACTTTCCAGCCGTAGGATTCATCATGAGGTCTTTGAAAAACCGCATTCTTTGCAAAGCGTATTTTCTCCACTGATCGACCTCAGGATGTTTTACAATCCATGACATCGCTAGGACCGCCACTTTTCCGTATCTCAAACGATAGGAATAGGCAATATTGGATCCCCAAGAATGACCCACAAGGATGACCGGTTTTCCGGAACTAGCAGCTACATTTACAATTTTATCCAGCCAAGGAAAAAACCTGCCGTCCAAATCATAAAAATTTTCATCCAGCGGCCCGTCAGCGTGAAATGGGAGGTCAATAGCGAAAGATGAAATTCCTATATCTGCTAAAGTATTCATTTGTACAAAAAAGTTTTTGCCGCTGCCTTTAGAAGTCCCGCCACCATGAAGAAAAATGAACACCGCCGGTGAGCGGGGATCAATCATTGGAGACACACCTGTGGAATCTGGGGGAAGTTTGGCGGGATAATAAAAAGTAGTGTCATGGACTTCAGAATATTTGGCCACTATAGGTCCAAAAGCATCAAACCGCTTTTGTTCTGCTAAGAAATCTTTTGTATTATTAAAGTCTACGTTACGTGAGGGACGAATTCGGACAAAGAAGGGTTCGGTGCGCTGGGCTAATTCCTGATTAAATATCTGTAGGCATTTTAGAACGCTTGAATTCCGTCCCGCCTGAGCCGCATTTGAGCCTACGAGTATGAAAAAAAGTATAAGCAGCCGCTGACGATTAAGCACCTGGAGTCCCTCGTGTTTATAGGTAAAAACTAGTCCAAAGTCTGTGCCAATTTTGATGGTGTACAGGACGTTTGTATGAACAAAATAATCCATGGGTTTATACAGCAGGCTGGTGGTCTGCATTGTAGGGTTATTAAGCCAAATGGCGCATGGAGGGGAGCCCGATTGGACTATGGGCACAGCTGTGCCTGCAACTGGACGATATAACCTTTATAGCGACGGTGCGGAAGAGCTAAGTAAGAGCATCATTCGTGGAAAGTCTTACGCGCTCGTTTATCCGATAGAATCCACCGGTCTTGTGATGCCAGAAGCTCCCCTGAAAAATTTTACAGAAAAAGATTCGGGAAACCCACTAAAGTCAGTTTTTGAAAATGTCTTTAAGGGATTTACCGGCGTCAGAAAATTCAACGATGTTTTTAGGTGGCTAGGACTTCATGAATACCCCAAAGAATCAGATGGAGGGGTTTATTCAGTCCCGTACCCGGGAGGAGTGCGGCCACACTACTTAATGGGATATAGTCCGATCAACCGTTACAACACGGATTCATTTACAATCAGTTGCGCAGTTTGCCATTCCGGAAATCTTTTTGGAAAAACTATACTTGGAATGACAAATCGTTTTCCCCGCGCTAACGCTTTATTTTTCAAAGGCAAGCAGTCCATGAAACTTTATAATCCGGCCATATTTAGAATGTATGAGCACGCTACGGTTGGAGAATTAAAAATATTAGCCGATGCAAAAATAAATTTAAAAAAAGTAAGTATTAAAATGCCCGTACAATTAGGATTAGATACATCCATCGCACAAGTTGCACTTTCTTTGAATAGGAGAAATCCCGACGCCTGGGCCACTGAAAGTGCGTATTATGAAAAATATCCTAGGGCAGATCAGTTGGACGTAAATGCTGGGGATAGTAAGCCTGCGGTTTGGTGGAACTTAAAATATAAAAATAGATGGTTGTCCGATGGTTCTGTTTTAAGCGGAAATCCCGTTTTTACTAATATTTTATGGAATGAAATTGGGAGAAGTTCTGACTTATTGCAAGTGGACAGGTGGCTCACTGCAAATTCGGAAAAAATTAAAGATCTCACCAACGCGGTGTTCTCCATTGAAGCTCCTCGCATTGTAGATTTTTTTCCCTCGGAGCGAATTGATTTGGTGAAAGCCAAGAGGGGCCAAGGGTTTTATCGGGAAATGTGCATGAAG
Organism: Bdellovibrionia bacterium; assembly: GCA_038216925.1. Lineage (GTDB taxonomy): Bacteria > Bdellovibrionota > Bdellovibrionia > JABDDW01 > JABDDW01 > JBBQPV01. The sequence goes on along the minus strand of JBBQPV010000195.1, from coordinate 1,512 downwards.
TGTCATGGAGATTATGTCAAAAATTGGGAAATTCCGGGGAATGACTTATTGCCTTACGGGGAGAGACTCAAAACATACCAAGTAAAATATTTTAAGACCACGAAGGTTGTGGATGTGGGTACGGATCCCATGCGGAGAATCGCAATGAAGTCGTTAGAAAAATTAAATGATCTAGTTATCTCCCAAAAAAATCTTACCGTGGTAAAGGCTCAAGATGGATATGTGGCCCCGCCACTTGTGGGAATTTGGGCTCGATGGCCTTACTTCCATAACAATTCCGTGCCTTCACTTTGCGCGCTGCTCAGTCCTACATCACTGCGTCCAGTTACTTTCTACACTGGCGAGGCAAATAACACTGCCACGGATTTTGATTTTCAGTGCAATGGTTATCCATCCGGGCCAAACGTGCCCCAGGCATGGAAATTAAAAAGATTTCTCTATGATACGCGTCGCACTGGGATGTCCAATATGGGACATGATGAGCGTGTACTATTAAAGAATGGGCAGGAACTACTGTCTTCTGAAAATAAATTGGATCTTATTCAATTCCTACAAACTTTATAATACGAGGTATAATGAAAAGCGTAATATTCTTTGACGGAGTTTGTAACCTGTGTAACGGATTTATCGACTTTGTTCTGAGGAATGACAAAAATAATAAATTTTCCATTGCTTCACTTCAGGGAAAAACTGCGGCAAAGTTTCTCCCCCCCAAAGATTTGAAAATTTTGAATTCAATAGTGCTTCTTGAGGACGGGAAACTTTATTACAAATCTGAAGCGGTTTTAAAAATAGTAACTAGTATGAATCAGAGTTGGAAACCATTAGCAGTGTTAAATTGGATCCCGGAAGTTTTGAGAGATTTTGTCTATGATTTAACAGCGGAAAACCGTTATAGACTTTTCGGCAAACGTGATTCCTGCCGCCTTCCTACACCTGAAGAAAAAGAAAGATTTTTAGAGTGAATCACCGTGGCGTAGGAATGGCAGAGGCATTGGTGGCGGTGGTACTAGTGGCAATCCTTGCCGTGGGTGTTTCCACTTATCTTGTTGATGCCAAAAAACAAAATGCTCAAACAGAATCTTCAACGGATTGCAGAGCGATCGCTCAGTCTATTATTTCAGATATTTCAAATAGCAGTGCTGCGACAATTATAAACTCATTTGGTGTCCCAGCGGCAGTTGGTCAACTGAGTTTCACCTTTAAAAATGCAACTACAAATCTTTATGGAAACTATCAGAACATAGCAAATGATGTGACCCGGGCTCTTCAACTTTATAATTTCGATACTACATTTTGTGCGGGACTGGGGAAACTCCTTACACCCGCCATGCTCAAGACTCCGTCCCTAAATTTAAAAGCAAATAACGCCGGGATGCGCACATATCTCAATATTTCTCCTGTGAACATGAAAGTGACTACTATTAGTTATTGTGGAAGTTCCGGAAACGCGCTCAACCAGGGTCCACTCAGTACCGCAAATACAAACACGTCCAATGGATTAAAAATCAC
>JBBQPV010000194.1:0-4933 GCA_038216925.1 Bdellovibrionia bacterium | reverse complement strand
GTTATGACGGGGAATGAACTCTCAGGAAATAAAAACCGTGGTGATAGTAGGCGCAGGATTTGGTGGGCTCAACGCGGCCAAAGTTTTAGCTCGAAAAAAAGTCAAAGTGATCCTGATAGACAGAAGAAATTATCACCTTTTCCAACCACTCCTTTACCAAGTTGCCACCGCCGGATTGTCCCCCGCTGACATTGCTGTACCTATTCGGGCGGAATTTTCAAGGGCGCCTAATATTGAAGTTCACATGGAAAATGTGGAGTCCATAGATAGGCAGAATCGGAAAGTGATCACTACGAATAATAACTTCTCTTACAATTATCTCGTTTTAGCCTGTGGATCAAAACACAGTTACTTTGGAAAAAATGAATGGGAAGAAAATGCCCCGGGACTAAAAACACTGGAGCAAGCAACAGAAATTAGAAGACGGGTTTTATCTGCCTTCGAATCCGCTGAAAATGAAAAAGATCCGGTGGTTCAATCAGAACTTCTTACGTTTGTTATCATCGGTGGGGGCCCAACCGGAGTAGAAATGGCAGGAGCCCTTGCTGAAATTAGCCACGCTATACTTATTAAGGATTTCAGAAGAATTGATCCCCATAAAACCCGCGTAATCTTGGTGGAAGCAGGCACTCGTTTATTGGGGATGTTCTCAGAAAAGTTAGCTCAAATAGCACAATCAGACTTAAAAAAACTGGGTGTGGAAGTGAGAACTAGTTCAAGAGTTACTGCAATTGATAAAAATGGAATAAATATTGGCGTCGAAAGAATCAATGGCCGCACTGTAATTTGGGCTGCTGGCGTTTTACCTTCAAGTTTAAATAAAAGTATTTCCCCTGATGAAAATTCGTTAGATAAGAACGGAAGACTAATTGTCTCTGATGATCTCAGTCTGCCCTTTGATAAAAATATTTTTATCATTGGAGATCAAGCCCATAGTAAAGACAAAGGTGGTCAGCCGTTACCGGGACTGGCTCCCGTTGCCATTCAGCAAGGTAAGGCAGTAGCGGAAAATATTCTCCGTGAACTCCAAGATAAACCGCGCGTACCGTTTACATATTTTGACAAAGGCCAGATGGCGACCATTGGAAAGAGTAAGGCGATTTTGCAATTAGGAAAAATCCAATTTGGTGGTTGGTTTGCTTGGATGGCCTGGTTATTTGTGCATATTTATTTTCTTGTGGGATTTAGAAACCGAGTTGCCGTTTTATTTCAATGGGCATGGAATTATATTTTTACGAAAAGAAATGCCAGACTCATTTTGAATAAAACTTGGAAGTTATTTAGTTAGCGCTGGTTTGCCGACGGCTTTTCCTGGAGTTGGGGACGGCGTAGGGGTTGGCATAGTACGCTCCATATCCTGTTTGCAAACTGTGTCCGTGCAACAGGTTTCTATGGATTGAAAGCCTTGGATGCCAATCCCATTCAAGAAAGTTTGAACTTTATAGGGGGCAATACCTAGCCGAGCGGCCTCCCCTACATGTGCTTCTAATAATTTCTTACATTGGTCATTTTGTGAGATGCTGCTGAAGAATCCGGCTTTGAATTGAATTGTGCAAGCAGGTGTAGCCATAGACACAGTAGCTAAGTATTTTTCCGAGTCATAGGTGAACTTAGCAGCTCCAGCCTTCATCTTTGTCCCGCTAATTTCTAAAGGCAAAATTCCTTTACATAAAAATTTTGTAATTCCCAATGCCCCAATCAATCTATTAGAAAGGGCGCCGCTCGCAGGTTGGGGACTCGAATCGCTCACAGAAAGTACGCCGTACAAAAATACCGTGAAAGCTCCAATAGCAAGAGCGTCAGGTTTAGCTGTCTGTTCTAATTCTCGTTTAATACTCTCAAAGGACTTATCTGAAACATTTAAAGCTTTTCCATTAAAGAAAAACAGTTTGTCTTTTCTGTTAAAGCCAAGTTTATGACCGCCGAAGGCCGCAACAAAAAACTTCAGATCTTCAGTTTTAAAATCAATACTCGGGAGTTTTTTATTTGTGAGCCCCTGAGCCGTTAGGTAACCGGAAATAGTATCCGTTTGCTTTTTATCAACGCCCAGCCTTGCCACAAAATCATTAAACGTAGTGCTTCTGTTGTACAAAACCGCAGCGTATTGGGCGTCCTCGATGTAATCTGGCGCGGGAGTGTCCAGCGCCAAAGCATAATTTGCGGCAAAAGCTTGAACAAGAAGCAGGCTTAGAAATTTAGTCATAAAATTACTGCTCTGGAATGTAATTATCAGGATTAACGGGGGCCCCGTTATGATGAACTTCATAATGTAAATGAGGTCCTGTGGACCGGCCAGTGTTACCCACGTTTGCAATTAAATCACCACGTTTTACTTTTTGACCAACCTTCACGTGAAGTTGAGAATTGTGGCCAAAAGTTGTTTCAACGCCGTAACCGTGTTCAATGACCACTACTTTACCAAATCCGGGGCTGTAATCCGCAGACTTCACAACGCCCTCAGCAGTTGCGTAAACTGGAGTTCCAGGAGATGCGGCGATGTCTAAGCCTTCATGCATGTGAGGTTTGCCGGTATAGGGTGAAACTCTAATTCCAAATCCAGAGGTGATCCATCCCGCAGCAGGTTTACCAAAAGGTGTGGAGGCCATGATGTCTTCCCGGTCTTTAATAAACTCGGTGACTTCAATCATTTCTGTTTCCCGCAATTGGCTACGTTTTGTCACTTGATCTAAGCGAATACTGAGCTTGGCGTAATCACGATCTTTCTCTTCAGCCAAAATATTTGACCCCAAATCAGTCAAAGATTTTGTTTTAAATACGGGTTCATCAGCCATCTTGGAAGCTGGTGCACGGTCTTCGCCTTCAGCCATTTCTTCCATATCTTCCCGTGTTTGAGGTCCCATGGCTAAATTCAGACCCCGGTCAGGGTCATTCACTGCAGTGATAAGTTTTAATTTGGTTGTGAGGGCTTTGACTCGTTCTAGAGTCACTTCAATACTGGAAAGTTTGCTCTCCACCACCTGAAACTGGGATCTTAGCTCAGCATTCTCTGCATGGAGCCGCTTATTCTCGATACTCTGAGAAAGGAGACCAATGTAATCCACAAACATGCCTGTAAACAGAACTAACGCCACCGCGGCAAGGCATACGCCAAGCTTCAGGTGACTAGATGACACCACTAACTTCCGGGTTTTATTCTTTCTGTCTGGAATCACCATGATAGTGACGAATTTATTGTTTGCCATATCCCTCTATTATACGTTTCGGCATTTACATAGAAAAATAGAGTCAATGACAATCAGAGTCAACTATTTTCCAAGGATGAGAATGGCAGTGACGTTGTCATCTCCGCCGGCTTTTTTTGCCTCATCTATGAGTCTAGCGGGTACATCTTCAAAGGGCAAACTAAGGACTATGTCGCAAATCCTCTGGTCAGACACTAGCCCACTTAGTCCGTCAGAACAAACGACTACGTACTCACCAGGTTGGAGGGTGCGTTCAATCACATCGCAGTTGACGGTGTCTTCAAACCCAACGGACCGGGTAATCACGTTCTTAGCGGCGTAATGTTTAATGTTTTCGATCTTTACTGCCCCACTTCTCAGTTGCTCGTTCAAAAGTGAGTGGTCATCGGTGATTTGCCAAATATGCGGGGCGTGAATGAGGTAAGCCCGACTATCGCCCACATTGCCAATATACAAGGTATTATCCCGGACTAAAACTGTGACAGCGGTGGTTCCCATTCCTTTTAATTTAAGCTGCGCTTCGGATTCATTATATATAACTCGGCAGGCTTCTTGATAAGCACGCTGAAGAAGATCATAGGGCCTTATGCCTTTGTCCTTGTCGAAGCTCTCTTTGATGACAGTTCTGATTGTCTGCACAGCCAGACGGCTGGCCACTTCCCCGCCCTGGTGCCCACCCATGCCGTCAGCAACAATGTAGAGGCCCAGGTCCTGATCTATCAGGAATGAATCTTGGTTATTTTCTCTTTTAAGCCCGACGTCAGTCAGGCCACTCACCTGAAGTTGCATTCCTATAATGGTATTTTAACCCAACGTATCTCGTCAATGAGTCTCATAAATAACCCCAGTGTTTTTTGGGTGTTAAGGACCACCCCAGTTTTGTCGATAAACAGATATATGAAAAAACTCACCAAAAACTTAACTATACTGGCATTCACCCTTTCTGCCTTATTCCACATTTTATCTGGCGTTGCGGTTTATCTTAAAAAGACCTCCAAGAAACCAGAGTCAGTGGAAGTGGTCTTTTTAAATAAAAAAGAATTTGAAAAGCAGAGTGCTAAAATCCCTACTATGAATGCAAAGCAAGTGGTGGATCAAAGTGAAAAGCGCCTCAATGATGAAAAAGATGAAAAGGCAAAGTATCTCTCCAGATTTGATCAAAAAGTATTGCGTGAAACCAAAGCCGCCAATAATGGAAAATTCCAAAACGACGCTAAACAAGGTTTAGCCCCCAAGTCTGAAATTGAAAAGCTCACACAAAAAGAAAAACCTCCTAAAAATGCACAAAGATCAAGTGAGTTGAAAAAATCCCAGAAAACAGAAACCGGTGATGTTGGCCTCCCCGGCATGGCCGCACTCAAACCCCAGTTTCAATGGGACAAAATTAAGAGTGGCGTTCAAAATCCCGGACCCGTTAGTCAAACAGATGATCATTTGAAAGATGTGGAAGTTGGATCTGAAACCCTCCTTAGTTCTAGAGAATTTATTTACTATTCCTATTACTCAAGAATCAAAGAGCGTTTAAGAATATTTTGGGAACCCAAAATAAAAGAAAAAGTGAATAGAATTTTTGCAGCGGGCAGAAAAATAGCTTCCGATGAAGAGCGCGTGACAAAATTAATTATTGTTTTGGATCGCACTTGTAAAATCATAAAAGTTCAAGTGCTTGGTGAATCTGGGTTGAAAGACTTAGATGATGCCGCCGTAGAAGCCTTCCAAGCCGCAGCTCC
>JBBQPV010000193.1:0-4941 GCA_038216925.1 Bdellovibrionia bacterium | reverse complement strand
GGGCTGGCAGCGACCCAGATACTTCCAAACTTATAGCGCCACATAAACAAGAACCACTATTCATAAACCTCCCAAGTTTTTACAAGCTCATCATGAATTGCCCACGCTAGAGAAGTCTATCTCAAAAAATATTCAAAAATACTTGACAGGAATTTTGCCGCGATAAAATCACTCACACCAAGACAATGAGTAATTCTTTAAAAATTTAAATAAATTTCAATCTGGACATCACTGTGGATCGCACAATGCGTTGGGAATTCATTTCCAACCGAACCTCGGGTCTCAACAAAATATCGGTTTTAAAACTCGTGGTAGAAGTATCCTCGGTTCCTATTTTTTTGGAGGTGATATCGTGACAAATGCTGAAATCATAATTGAAATTAAAAACGCAGTGGCTACAGAGAGAAAAATGACAGCCAGAGTCCTTGAGTTACTAAAAATAGTGGATGAGCGAAAGTTATATTTGGACAGAGGCTATTCAAGTCTTTTTAATTTTGCTGTAGAGTATCTCGGATATTCTGCTCCGGCAGCCTGGAGAAGAATATCCGCGATGAAACTTATTAAGGAATTGCCTCAAACCAAAGAGAAAATAATCTCAGGAGATCTTTCTCTTACAAACGTCGCTAAGGTTCAAAATTTCTTCAATAATGAAAGGAAATCAAATCGCAGCTTGGACAAAGTGGAGAAGATTGAACTTTTGAAATCTATAGAAAATATTTCCTCAAGAGAATGTGAAAAAGCTCTTTTAGAAAAGTTTCCGCAATCTGTGCCGCTTGAAAGAAGACGTGAGCTCACTGAAACTAAAACTGAGCTGAGACTTATTTTAGATGAAGATCTTGTTGGGCAATTAGATCGACTCAAAAATCTATGGAGTCACAAGAATCCAAATATGTCTGACTCCGATCTGCTTAGGGAAATGGCCAAGTTTTGCCTAGAAAAAGTAGATCCTCTTAAAGGTCAGTTCAATAAAAACACTTCGGCGCCGAAGTCGAAAAATCGCCAGCATTCAAGACATGTTCCGAAAGCTTTGAAGTTACAAATATGGAAAAAGGACGAAGGAAAATGCCGATATCATGATCCACAGTCAAATAAGTTTTGCAACTCTACCCATCTCATTCAAATAGATCACAAAATTCCTTGGTCCAAGGGAGGAGTGACTACTCTAAGTAATCTTCAGCTCCTATGTGCTTCTCATAATTTCCGGAAGGGAGACACTATTCAAGCAGACGGTAAACAGTTGTGACCCCTATTTACATATATTGATCTTAACCTGTTGTGGGGCATGAGACGTCACGCCTACAGTGAGACGATTAATAGTCCTCGCCCGTCTAATTATTTGCCACCAGGGTGCCAAATTTTGGTCGCTCTCATCGAACAAATTTAATGCTTCATTTCTCTAGGAATATACCGCATTTGGCGTGGTCCTCGACTTGCAAAATCTAATGGAATGTCATTGGGTAAGGTATCGGTTTTAATTATTTCTTCATTCTTTTTAGGCACCGTCGCCCACTCGGCGGCTGTACAATTTCCCGCACAAATTAAAAATCATGATTGTCCTACCCTGGTTGATATTGTGACCCATCTCAATGACGCTGGAATTATTGTAAGATCTGAAGCGATGATTGAGGTCATTAGAAAAGTCACTAGAGTAGCACCTATCAACGCGGATGTTCTGCTCACCGGAGATACTGGAACTGGAAAAGAAGTCATCGCTGGACCTATTCATTTTATGAGCCCCCGCGCTAGTCAAGAAATTGTTGTTTTAGATTCCGGCGTCGTAAAAGGTGATTTATTTCGCTCTGAAGTTTTTGGACACGTTAAAGGAGCTTTCTCCGGAGCTGTTCATAGCACCAAGGGCTACGTAGAAAAAGCCAATGGCAGTACCCTCTTTATTGACGAAGTTGAAAATCTAAAACTTGAAGATCAAGCAGCACTGTTAAGATTTTTAGAAACTAGAGTCTATAACCAAGTGGGCTCTCCCATTGCCCTTGAGTCCAATGTTCGTGTTATCTTCGCAACCAATGTGGATTTACGAATACTGGTAGAACAGGGTCTATTCAGAGCAGACCTGTATCAGCGCATTGCAAAAATAAAAGTAAACATACCAGCGCTACATTTGAGACAAGAAGAGGTCATCCCTTTGGCAGAGACTTTTTTGACTCAGTATGCTTTGAGACACAATAGAAAATTCAAGTATTTTTCTCAGGCCGCTATGGAATACCTGCAAAGAAAAAATTGGAACGGAAATATTCGTGAACTTACCGGTGTGATAGAAAGATCAGTCCTCTTTAGTGATTCGCAAAGCGAAGTATTTGAATTAAAAGACATCGACAAAGATGATGCCGTTATTATCGACACTCAAGAAAAGGATCTTTTGAGAACTCTGATCATAAGTAAATTAAAAGAAGCATGGATTTTAGCTTCCAAAGAAATTCCAACAGGCACTGAAGAAGAAATATTAGAAAAAACCTATGAAATCGGAGCCGTAAAGCTAGGGCGACTATCCGCCACTGACCTTGAGGCCTTGGCAAAGTATATTAAGATTCAAATATCGGAAATTAAACCAAAACTTCCCTAGGCATGGGATGCAGGTTGTAGTGGCTTGCCATGACTTGTCCATATGCACCAGCATCATAGATACAAAGAATTTCACCTTGCTTTACTTCCGGGAGCATTCGGTCCTGGGCAAGATAATCTGCAGATTCACAAATAGGGCCCACAACATCTGCTTTAAATTTTTTCCTACCGGTATTTTTTAGCGGTTGGATTTCATGGTAGGCCTGATACAGAGCGGGCCTTATCAAATGATGCATTCCCGTATTCACAATAACAAAATTCTTAAAAGGAGTTTTTTTAATATATTCAACTTCAGTGAGGAGAACGCCGGCATCAGCAACCAGGTATCTTCCTGGTTCACACATGATCTGACAACCAAGGGGCCGCAAATGCTTTTCCAGTCTCTTGGCATAGTCATTTAAATTAATTGTTTTTTGCCCCTCGTATGAAATTCCAATTCCGCCACCAATATCAAAATGTGAAAGTGGGAATCCTTGTCCTTGCAAGTCTTTATAAATGGGAATTGATTTCACCAATGCTTCTTCAATGGGGGCAATTTCCGTTAGTTGTGACCCTATATGAAAATCCAGTCCCAAGAGAGAAATATTCTTTTTATATTTATTTAACGTCTTCAAAAGCAGGGGCAAAAAGGATTTATCCATTCCAAATTTGTTATTTCTAAATCCGGTGGTTATATAAGGATGGGTTTTGGGATTTACGTTTGGGTTTAATCGAAAACTCACCCCCGCTTTTTTCCTTAAGCGCTTTGCAAGTAGGCCTATTCTCTCAAGCTCCTGAGGACCCTCCACATTGAGAGAAAATATTTCCTTCCTGAGAGCAAGGGTGATTTCTTCAACACTTTTTCCCACTCCGGAAAAAATTATTTTCTGCGGTTTAAATCCGCACTCCAGCGCCCGGTTAATTTCACCTGCGCTCACAACGTCTACTCCGGTTTTATTCTTGGATAAGAGCTTAAGCACCGGTGGGAAGTTATTCGCCTTCATTGCGAAATGAACATGAAGGGGCATGGAGAACGCATCTTGAAGGGTGGTTAGTTTGTCTAAGATTCTTTGCTGAGAATATACATACAGTGGAGTCCCGTGTTTTCTGGCAAGGCTCGACAATATTCGCTCAGGAAGTACTGGCCTTCTCACTGTGGCTGTTGAGCGGGAGTTCTAATGATTCTGCTGTAAAGGGACAAATTGGGATTAAATAAAAAGATAAATAAAAGCTTAGTCCACGATTTGTGAAAATAAAGACCGTCATAATATTCCGGCGCAACCGTCCTTACTTTGGGGAGGCGGGACCACGGAATGGCCATGAAATCATGATGTTCGTTATGATATCCCACATTAAATGCAGTTTTATTTAAAATGCCGTAATAGGAGTAGGTTTCTTGATCCTCGTGAACAATGAAATGCTCTTGAATCCAGCGGGCTCCAAGAGGGTGTAATCCAACGGAAAATAGTGATGATAGGAGTAAGTATGAAAGCGCTCCCCATCCAAATATCCACACTAAAGCAAAAACATAAACTGCTTGTACTCCGAGATTAATAAAAGTCCATTTATCCCAGAGATCAATTTTCTTTAAAGCCATAGGTCTTAGAGATTCCACAGCACCAAATAAAAAAAGCCAGGCGCTTTTTAAAACAGAATTACTGCGTACAATTTTTAGCTCGAGAGGGGTGGGCAGATCCGCATCAAATTCTAGATCGCCCTGATATTTATGATGAAGGAGGTGGTACTTTCTAAACGACATGGCCATTGGAAAACCGATGGGCAAATTTGTAATGATTCCCAATACACGATTATGAGTAGATTTTTTTACCACTAGGTTGTGAGTGCATTCATGAATGAGCACAAAAAGCGCGTGATTAATAAATGCGCCCAAGACATATGCAGCAATCAATAGCTGCCACCAGTTAAAATTTCTAAACAAAATAGCTAGCCCAGTTTGAACAGTCACTAGCCCTAAGATGTAGTACAGAGTTGACTTTTCCTGACCAAAGAGTTTTTTAATCTCGGGATATTTGGCGCCGATTTCTTGCCCTCGAGTTCTGTGTGGCTCAGGATGGGTTACCTGCGTGAAGGTTTTTCTTTGTTCAATTCTCATGGGAAATTTTTCCCAGATTAGCGTAAAGCTGTCAAGAGATTCGCCCTAATAATGCGCTAATAAGACCTGATAAACGTTCAGAAAGCTTTGAAGGTAATTTTCTGTATTTTGTCAAAATCGTAATCACTAAATTCTGAATTTAACCTATTGAATTTATTAAGCCCACGCCGATCAGTCTTTACGGACACTTACGTAAAAGGGGCTTTCCAATGTTATATGACTTTCTGCTTGTTAGTTTAAAAAATGCCGACGCTACTCGTATTCAAGAAGAG
>JBBQPV010000192.1:0-4941 GCA_038216925.1 Bdellovibrionia bacterium | reverse complement strand
GGACTATATTATCAGGACTGCGGTCATTTTTCACATGAGTGTGATGAGTTGGCTACTCATCCCTTGTGCGGCCGTAAATTTCTTAGGTTTCACTTCTCTTCATCCCTTAGGCACGCTATCCATAGAGCCGGCAACAATAGTCATTATGATTTCTCTAATAATTTGGATATTAACTTTTAAAAAAATGAAGTCCGCCGTGTTTGGAAAATCCCATGGAATACAGGTTCACTTTGACGATGTTGCAGATAAATATGACGAACTTATCTCAGACCATGTTCAAAATTTTTTACTGATTAAGAAGACATTGGCCACAAAGAAACTTTTAGAACAGCAGGGAATAAATCTAAGTAAACAACTTAAAATTTTGGACTTCGGTTGCGGCCACGGGCAGTATGCCATTCGTTTTGCCCGCGAAGGTCATAAGGTCTCAGGAATTGACCGCTCCGTAGGGCAAATTGAAATGGCTAAGAAGAAAGCTCTGGAAAGAAATGTCAATATTGACTTTCAAATACTGATGCCAGTAAAGAATTTGCCCTACACAAACGACACCTTTGATTTTATCTACGCCATCAATGTTTTTCATCATATTACATCTGCCACAACTCGATTAGAGATTATGAATGAATTTGAGAGAATTCTAAAACCCGGTGGGATGTTTATCCTCCATGATGTCAATGTGAGAAACCCTCTATTTAGGCTCTACATGTCTTATGTGTTTCCAATACTAAAAACCATTGATGATGGTTCTGAAGTGTGGCTTGACCCACGCACCCTTGAAAGTTCTCTAGGAGGAAAATGGGTTTCCGATGTGGAGTACTTTACTTTCTTTCCGGATTTCATTCCTCGGTTACTTATGAATAAAATGAGACCCTGGGAAGATCGCCTTGAGAACAGCGTTCTCAAAACGTGGAGCGCTCATTTCGCGGCTGGAATGTTAAAACCCACTCATAGTTTAGATGATAGTATTTCAAAATATCGATTATCCCAAATGCGCTCATAACCAAGCTCAGTGAGGAGCTCATCCATTTCACCGGATAACCAGTTATCTTTAAATTTTCTGTCCGTAAATGACGTCGAATCAAAATCCATGGGTTGATTTTTTACTAAAGCTGGCAAATTTGCATAATTCTGAAAGAGGCGTTTTTGTCTAACAACTAGTTTTGGTTGCGTACGATTACGAGCTCTTTCCTTTAAGAGTAATTTATGCCTTTCCCACCGACCTGCCGGGTATTCAGTCATCCCCGGGTCATGGAACAGCGGAATGGTCTTAGTGATCATGTAAAATATGGAAATAGGATAGTGCGGACCTGAACCGGCATAACACAGAAGTTCGTCGCCAGATTTTAATCCTAATTCTTTTAACTTTGCCGTCACCTCATCAATAGCCTGTATTTTTTCTGGGTAAGACTTGATTGGCTTAAGAAATTCTGATTGAAACGGCGTTGTCATAGAGAAGATCGGTTTTTCTAAATAAGGAAAGGTTGGAAACCCTAACCTTGTGACGAAAAATAAGGCAAACGTAAATATAGCTAACGTCTTTCTGGAACTTAGAGATTTACTCATGATCATCGCCGTTGGTAATAAAATCCATAGACCGTATTTATAGTTTTGCAAGCCCTCTAATCTTGTTCCGAATGCGAACGCAAAGGCGATGAAAACACCGCCTCCAAGTAAAAGCACATTTTCATAACTACGGTTTTCTTTGGATCTAAAAAATTCAAAGATAACTACAAAAGACCCGCCAATAAGAATTCCCAGCACGGTGCCGTATTTATAAAAAGAAATTGCCGCGGCAGCACAGGTTAAAAAAGCGTACGAAAGCGCTACATTCTTTTTACTTAAGAATCTAGAAATCCGTTCAAGAATAAAAAATATTCCGCCTCCAATGCATATTTTCACTAAATGACCCACCACTCGTCTAAACACTAAAGCGTTTGAGTGCATGGGATTCTGACCAGTAGAAATGTCAGAGAAAAAGTTTCCAATACCCGTCCAAAAATACTGAGTTTGGCCTAAATGATTGAGAATCCCCCAACAAAGTCCGCAGCCAACAAGTATTCCCACCAATAGTCCAATCCATGGGTTTAGCTTTTTGACCGATCTTTTTGAAAATAAGAGATTTACTAGAGCAGCCAAAACAAAAAATAGAAAGACAAAGGGAAGACTGGGAATACGAGAATTTATGGTGAAAACCGCTAGGACTCCAGCAACCATACCCCAACTCAGCTGGAAATTTCTGTTGAGACTGCGAGTGGAGGTTATCCAGCTCATGACTATTAATGCCGCAAAACTTGGCGGAACTAAATTATATGTGAGGGCAAAGTGATCTCCGCCAGATACCGTGACGAGAGCAGCCATTACGGCCACTAACCCCGCAACCATCACTGACGCATAATTTGAAAAAAACAGAAAAACCATGCTTCCCATGGCACTAATCCAAATGACCCAAAATACTCGAAGAGCAATGAGCGGAGCGCCTATTCCAATAATTTTCCACCACACATAATCCGGAAAAAAACTGAACCAAAAGGGTGCCGCTTCAAACCAATATGGATATGTCTTGTCTACTGGGTTGGGGTAAAATGCCATCAGCCAACCAGCTAGGCTGTTGTAGGCCTGATCTCCCAGGTCCACGTCAAAGAAAATCCATGGAATCAGGAGTACAGAAATGATCATAAATACTAATAGGCTATATCTTTTCAAAGGCGCCCTCGGAGCTTTTAAAACTGTCGATAGTTTTATAGACACACGCTAAGTTTGAATACAGCCAAATACCATATATTCTTCGGCCGGTAGGCACAAGGTTGCATATTAATCCAGTGGGGGTTTTATGATTCAATCAGGCCATTTTAAATTGACTATAGCGTTGGGCTTACTCGCTTCCACCATGATATTTCAGAACTGCGGAGCGGTAAAATTCGCCACAACCGGCGCGGCGACCAACCTGGCGGAAAATAAAACCGCCTTAGACCCTGCAAGTTTCCCCAATGGAACCGACACCAGTAACCCTGGTGGAACCAGAGGTACACCTGGCATTAGCCTTTCTGACGACGAAGACCATGGCAATCGCGGTGGTAACGGCGACGGCTTAGGAGCCGGCGGAACTCGTAATGGTAACGGAACTGGTAACGGCGGATCCGGCGCAGACTCCCTTGCAGACCAAGAAATTGCTGAAATTTGTAATCCTGGAGGCTTAACCAGAACTGATTGGACTATCAAACAATCCAATTAGAATTTACCCAATCAAAACGTCAGTGGGCAAAATGGAAAAATTCATGTGGGGACCTGCAACCGAGCCAACGTCTCCGGAAACAACGGCGATATAGAAATTGAGAGTGCCGAAGTCTTAGAACTCTCTGGTAATAACGGAAATGTAAAAGCAAACGTCCGTGAAGCTCACGGTATTTCCGGTGGCAACGGATCCATTGATATAAAAGCAAAATCTATTTCAAGTTTAAGTGGATCTAATTCTAAGCACCTCTGCGCATGGACTCAAAACATGGGGACATTGTCAGGAACAAACTCTGAAGACGTTGCGGTGTCTGGTCTCCTCCTTGATGGTAAAAAGGGAACACTTGATAATCTATCAGGTTCAAATGGCCGGACTGTTATTAAAGATATGGATGTGAGAACAATCAGTGGAAGTAATGGAATACTCATTATCAGCGGCGGCCACATCAAAAACATCTCTGGTCAAAATGGAGACATCTTTCTAGATGGTGCAGTTGTGGACAACGTTTCCGGTTGTAATGGAAAAATTCATCTGTCAAACGGAGCCCAAGTCTTAAATAAAAACTAGCCCGCAGAATTTCTTTTAGATAATCTGTTCTTCATGAAAAAAAGAACAGATTCACCCATATTCTTTCTTGTCGCGGGCATCACAGTTTTTCTGGTTATCATTCAGACCATACTTTCTTCCCGGTATTCTATTTGGGGTGATGAATGGGGAACCATCATTGCGATTCTCAAACCTCTCGCCGGCCCTGATAATTTTTGGAATCAACTCAAACTCTATCCCGCATGCGCACCGGGAGAAGCGCTTCTCACAAAGTGGCTTTTTCAATCTAAAATTCTAGATTCGCTCTATAAAACAAATGCAGAGATTTTCTGGCGTCTGCCCTATATTTTTATTTATGGCCTCACATGCATCCTTTCATATTCATTTTCACTAAGATGGACAAAGTCTCCTCTTGTCTCATTTGCGATTTTTACTGCCTTTATTTGTAGTGGTAGTTTTTATTTTGCAACGGAAACCAGAAGTTACATCTGGCTTCTTTTATTTATGACCTTAGCTATATGGCAAACCATGACCGCCATTGAAGAACATTATTCTTTCAAAAGTGTTGCTGCTCTTTCACTCATTACTTTGGTGGGAGTTTTTTTTCACGTGGCCATGGCACTCTTTGCTTATCTTCTGTTGATTCTCATTCTCATTTCCATAATAGAATCTCTTCGAGGAAGAAGATCTTTGGGTCTCATCACCATGGCGGTTGCGGCTCTCCCCTACTTGTTTTTTAAATATGAAAAGCACCACTGGTTATTTATGCCTCAAGGGTCAGGAATAGGATCAGTTTTTATAGCATCTTTGAAATCAGCCCCGGCTGAGATTCCAAAAGCCCTCGGGCCATTTCTGCCGCTTTCCGCACTTTGGGTTTCTGGTATCGCGTTCCTGATTTTATTTGTGCTCTTGATGATGAGATTATTCCGGGACTTAAAACGAAGTGACACCAAAAGAATTCAACTTGATCTATTTTTTCTCTTCATGGTTTTTGGTGCACCTTTACTTTTATATTTATCAGCTAATGCCAATCACTACCCTCTTTTTGGACGTAATTATATTTTTGAACTTCCCGTGGTTTTGGCGGCCACTACATATTTAGCCCATTATCGAAATCGAGAATCAGGATTTAGAATTCTGGGATTATTTCGGGTTCCCGTAAT
>JBBQPV010000191.1:0-4971 GCA_038216925.1 Bdellovibrionia bacterium | reverse complement strand
AAAATATCAAATGTGACCCCACACCAATCGGATTTTCCTCTGTTCACATCTCTGGTGACACCGGGCTCGTCACGCACAATGGCTCGACGAGTGCCGGTGAGCTGATTAAAAAGTGTGCTCTTTCCCACGTTGGGTCTTCCCACTACTGCGACTTGAAGGCGCTTATTAATTTTTTTGTTTGGCATAGCCTAGCTCCTCCATCCACTGTCTGTTCTTAGTCCATTGTTCTTTAACCACCACATGTAATTTTAAGAACACCGATGTTCCAAAGTTCTTTTCTAACTCCTGCCGGCTGTCACTACCGATTTTCTTCAGCATTTGTCCCTTTTGACCAATGACCATCCCCTTGTGATTGTCTCTGGCCAAAACAATATCTGCATGAATTCGATAGGGCGCACCCTCTTCAAAATCTCTAATATTAACGGCTAGGCCATAGGGAACTTCTTGATGAAGATTATCAAAGCAATGTTTTCTGATAACCTCTGAGCTCATCTCTCTTAAAGTCTGATTAGTGTATATTTCCATATCATAGTATTCAGGCCCGTCTGGAAGAAGGTACAAAATCTGATCTCGCAGTTCGTCCACACCCTTCCCATCATAACTGCTTGTAGAAATGAGGGGTTTATCGCTCCACTTGCTCCACTTCTCAAATGTGGGCAGGCGTTTATCAGTTTGGGTAGCAACATAAATCACTGGGGTGGAAAGTTTTTCAGCTACAAATACAGACCAGGGTTTTTTATCATCATTAAATTCCCATGGGGCAATAGTTGCAATGATGACATTTACATCTTTAAAAGATTCGTCAAGCTCACTCTTCAAAAACTGGTTCAATCCCGTAGCGCCTTCAATAAATCCAGGGGTATCCACAAAAATCATTTGATATTTATCTTTTTCTGCAGCTATTCCAAGAGTGCGCTTTCTTGTGGTCTGTGGCTTTGCCGTGACAATGCTGACCTCTTCTTGAACTAGTTTATTCATCAAAGAACTTTTCCCCGCATTGGGTGTTCCAATTATCGTGACAAATCCCGATTTAAAACTCATGATTTCAACTCTTTTCCTAATGCGTTTGCAGCGGCATTTTGTTCCGCTTCTTTTCTACTTTTTCCGCTACCTTCTGCCAATTTTGTTTCATTTATATACACACTTACAAAAAACACTTTTTGATGATCCGGCCCTTCTGCCTTGTCTAACTTGTAACAAGGAGCGGCCTTATTTTCGGCTTGCCATTTTTCCTGGAGCTTTGTCTTGTGATCATTCATAAATTCGCAGATCTCGGTGATTCCTTTGAGATAACTTGAAAATCTATTTTCTAATATGGATCTTGCTTCTGTAAACCCACCGTCTATGAAAACCGCTCCCACCACAGCTTCCAACGTTGACGCTAAAATGGATTCTTTATTTGCGCCTTGGCTTGAGGCCTCGCCTTTACCTAAAATGATAAATTCTGCTAAACCTAATTTTCTAGCCACTGCGGCCAGAGTTCTTTCATTCACCAACGCCGCGCGACGCCTTGAAAGCTCACCTTCAGTAGCGCCAGTTTCTTTCATGAGGATTTCGGAAATAGCCAGGTCAAGGACCGCATCACCTAGAAACTCTAGGCGTTCATTATATGAATTTACATCGGCACCCTTATTATTTTCAAAGGCGTAGGATTTATGTGTGAGTGCTTGAGTTAAAAGACGCGCATCTTTGAACTGATATGAAATCAATTTTTGAAAGGTGATCAAGGGCTGCATTACTTCCACTTCCCTACATTATTTAAAACAGAATCTTATGTACCACAGATTGGACGGCGTATCAACTAATCCAGCCGCCACCGCAGAGAACGTTGTCTTTATAAAAGACAGCGGCTTGTCCAGGGGTGATTGCTCTCTGGGGGGTGTCTATAAATTTGACTTTGAGGTCACCATTACTCAGCTCTTCGAAGCGAGCTTTAGCACCGCTGTGATGGGATCTAATCTTCACGTCATAAGTAGAATCGAAATCTGGGTTCAACATCCAGTTTAGTGCGCGGACGTTCATTTCTGAGGAATAAAGCATTTCCTCAGGGCCCAAATAAACCCGATTTGTTTTTGGGTCCAATTTGATGACGTGAAGTGGTGTTGGGTGAGAAATACCCAAACCTTTTCTTTGGCCTAATGTAAATGTATGAATCCCGTCATGTTGTCCAAGAATTTTTCCTTCCGGGAGTAGTACCAAATCTCCGCCCTGTAATAAATCAGAACCTACACGGGTTTTTATAAACGCTTGGTATCCAGCGTTTGAAACAAAACAAATTTCCTGGCTGTCTTTTTTACGTGCATTGAGAAGGCCAAATCTCTCCCCGTGCTTTCTCACTTCTTCTTTAGTCATGTTTCCCACAGGAAAAAGAAGATGGTTCAAAATTTCTTTTCTCAATGTAAATAAAAAATAACTCTGATCTTTGAGAGGGTCTTTTCCTTTAACTAGTACCGTTTGATTTACTTCTGAAATATTTTTGGATTGAACATAATGACCCGTGGCTAGGTAATCACAGCCAAGCTCTTTCATCCTTGTGTAGAGATGATCAAATTTTAGAAATGTATTGCAATTCACACACGGGTTTGGCGTGCGGCCTTCTAGGTATTCGTGAACAAAGGGGTCTATAACAAAAGCTTGGAATTTTGCTTCTAAATTCATAACGTAAAAAGGAATGTCCAAAAGATCTGCAACATTTCTTGCGTCTTGAACATCAACAGAAGAACAACAGGTTCCTTGACCGGGAGTAATATCACAACTTGAATAATCCCAAACCTGCATGGTCACGCCAATGACATCATAGCCTTGTTCTTTTAAAAGGCCGGCAACCACCGAACTATCCACTCCCCCACTCATGGCTACTAAAACTTTTTTCTTCATATGCCAAATGCCTCAGCGTTTTGAGACTTCATCATGTGCGCAATAGAAATATCGAACTGTGTTTTGAAAAATTCAATTTCTTCTGCTGTTGTGAAATAGCCCAAACTGATTCTCATGCTTTGAGATGCTTCATCGATGGTGAGTCCCATCGCACGTAATACCGGGCTGGGTTCTTGACTGCCACTGCTACATGCGGCGCCACTAGAAATAGCTACACCTCTGGTGTCGAGATTAATGAGCAGGGTCTCACCATCAATTCCTGGACAAGTTATATTAATCGTATTTCCTACTCTGGGAGCTGCGATTCCGTTAAATCTAAACTGAGGATATTTTTTTAATAAATCATTTTCTAATTTGTCTCTCAACGCTGTTATTTTCGTAGTCGTGTCCTGTATTTCCGAGGATAAAATGGCAAAGGCTTGGCCCAAGCATCCTATGGCCAGAGCGTTTTCTGTTCCTGCCCGGCGCCCTCGCTCTTGTCCTCCGCCACTCACTAGGGAATCAACATGGATTCCACGTCTCACAAATAATACCGCAGCACCTTTTAGTGAATAAAATTTGTGACCGGCAAATGAGGCCAGATCTACATTGAGGTCTTGTAAATCCACAGGAATTTTACCCAACGCCTGGACCATATCCGAATGCATTACCGCTCCCGCGGCATGGGCCATCTCGGCTATTTTTTTAACGGGAAAAATATTTCCCGTTTCATTATTCACAAGTTGGACTGTGACTAATGCAGTTTTCTCAGATAATCTTTTTTGCAAAAATTCTAAATCAATCTCGCCTAGGCGATTCACGGGAATGGAAATAGCTTTGTAACCACGGGATTCCATGGCCTCTACAGTCTTGATGACTGACGGATGCTCTACGGCAGAGAATAAAATTTCATTACGAGGGCCTGCGCCGAGAGGAAGAGAATTTTTTATGCCTTGATTATTGGCTTCACTACCGCTGGAGGTAAAAATTATTTCCAGCGGGTTTACATTAAAATACTGAGACACATTATCCCGAGCCATGGAAATGAGTTTCTTTGCCTCTCGGCCGGCCCAGTGGACGCTACTGGGATTTCCCCATCGACTCAAATTCTCCGTGACATAGGGGATTAGCGCGGGATGAAGTGGAGTTGTGGCGTTGTAGTCTAAATAAACTGACGGGGCTTTCATAGGTGCCAGTTTTACATCAAATGGCCCCTGATTGGAAGACGGACTTTACCGTCCCCAGGGATTGGCTAGAGGCTCTCCGACAAACACACCCTGGAACGTCTGACTGACGCTTTTCCAATAAGACTCTATAAGGGTTTGCCCACTTGTGTAATTTTTAATCATGATAAGTGGATCTGGGAATTTAGCAGCGTAAGCACAGGGCTCACTTACCGTACCGAAGGTCCCTGTAGCGCCCTTAGCGATGAAATCAAGGGCATTCATTTGACCTGATCCTCCTTCCAATATGCCACCATAGGATGTCAAGTGATCGGCCACCGCTCCAGGAGGGAATTGATTAGTTTCGATTTGTTGGACCGAAGCTAAACCCTGAAAGTAAAATAAAGTGTCAGTAGTACCAGAAATGAAATCTGCATTCTTGATTTCGATATTCACGGAGGGGCTCAGTGCAAAACCGATTTGGGCAGCAGGATAAATCAACGCCCTCAAACTTCTTAGACTATCGGACGTAGACATTAATTCTGCTTTTCCGCGAGGCTGAGTTCCGTCAGATGCCACTCCTCTATCAATCATGGCTTTAACGTCATTGATTGTAAGGCCAGCTAACATCATGGAAGGACGAATTCGAAAATCTGTGAATGGGCGTTTTGAATTTGTATTATAGTACGGAGAAAATGTTCCAAAGCCGCAAGTGTTGGCGCAAGTTCCCGGCATGAAACCAAAAGTTACAGCGGAAGTCATAGAATTACATTCCACTCGTGAAGGCTGCGTCCACGCAATGGCGATGGCTTCAACTTGACTTGAGAGTGCGGCATCAATGGCTGCTTTAATGGGAGCAAACTGATCGCTGGATAATTGATTTGTGAGTGGAATACTCAAATGAACAATATTTTGAGCAAGAATTCCTCTTTTGGCCACGTAATAATTTGCA
>JBBQPV010000190.1:0-5006 GCA_038216925.1 Bdellovibrionia bacterium | reverse complement strand
AGGATCTTCACCCGTCCGTCGGCAAGCTTTCTCATTCTCATGATCATCGCTATGGTGCCGGTGGTGTAGATTGTCTCCGCGGTGGGATTCTCTTCAGTGATTTCCTTTTGGGAAGCTAAAAAGATCAATCGGTTTTTAGTTAGCGCCTCTTCCACTGCTTTGATGGAAGGATCTCGTCCCACAAACAAAGGGAGAATCATGTACGGGAAAACTACGATATCTCGCACAGGCAGCATTGGCATTGTTTCGGGGATTTCGAGAGATTTATCGTCGAAAGTCATTTTGTTAGCCTCCAAGGAGTTGGTATTGTGTTCACAATTAACTCATCGGAGTCAGCTTAAATTAAATGAGCAAAATAATGGTCTAACGCGCTCAGGGATTGCATTTCCGGTCCCTTGGTCTGCCAAAGTTTTGACGAAGCGTTTGAGGGCCTAGACGTAAGGGCGGAATGTAGTTATTGGAATTCAGAAGCTCCGGGCCAACCGCGTTTAATTGCTTCAGCTCGAGTTTTATAAGTGTCTTCATTTTGCCTCTTCATTAAATCAATTTGTCTTTGATCAAGAGCATCTAAATCCAGTTCATTGTATTTGTCTGTATATCTTGCGGTGTAATATCGATCTGTCAATTCGCGCCGCAACTCTTTCGCCCTCCATATTCTATATTGGACAATGGCATTAGTTTGCGGCTTCGCCTCATATTCGGTAATAAGGTTTGACAGAGAATTTATTGTCCTTCGAGCCCCTGCAACGGGATCAACACCGGTGACCACATCGATACGCTGAGCAAGAGCGGCACTTTCCTTCACAGTAAGTCCCGAGTTGTTTGCGGTTTCAACAAGAGTAAGTGGGCTCGTTCCATTGGAAAATGCGAGCTCTTTTAAGTTGCCATCGGTGGCATCGGAAAACTGCCTATAATATTGCCGACCCAATTTTATACCTTGTGCCGCTACATCCTTATTAGATTTTTCGAGTCCCCCAGAAATCATTTGTTGACCCTTTATCCTGACAGACTCTTCAACCGTTTTAAATGAGCCCGTAACTCCATTCTCCATGAGCCATTGAGTCTGATTTTTGTCCCAGCCACCATGTCTTAGGATGACCCCTTTTTGAACGGTATTTTCGTTAAAATCGCCCGCAGCATGGGCCTTTTTGATGGCGTCGATTTGATCGGCGGTGATGGTCCCATATTTTTTTTCGGCAACGGCAATTCTTTCCGGAACAGTGAGAAGGCGGCTAGCGGCAAGAATTGCTGGCTGGGCTGCTCCACTTTCGGCAAGGGCGACGAATTCTTCAACTCTAATTCCAGAAAGTTTTGCAAGTCTAGCAAGTCTTGCAACTCTTGCAACTCGTAATGCGTTTGCCGCGGGTAAAGCAGTTAAGGCAACCGCTGCCATGGCCTCGCAAATCATCGCACGCGATTCCGCGGGACTGTAGCAATCAAGTTTTAATTTAAACTGATCAAGATATCTTTTTGCCGATGCCATGAGGTCTGACTCAAATGGGGGGCCAGGAATGGTCATCTTTGGAGGGTTGGCCCAATTTAAAAAGCGCTGTTCTTCAACCGTTAATTTGTCAGGGTTAAACTCGGCTTTATTTTTAAGAACTTCTAAATAGCGGTTACGTAAGTGGACTTCGCGCATGCGAATCTCTTTTGTTAGTTCAGCGCAAGTATTCATAGTAAGGAAAGAGTCAGGCATTTTGGTCTTTACCATTTCTGGAACCGACGAATCATAAACCTTTAACAATGCGCGCTTTGATTCAAGCGTGCTGCTACAGAGCTGATCTTTTTCATGGTTGATTTGCATTTGTGCGGCTGTCTCGCCGATAAGTGTCCCCAGTGAAACAAACCCTTCTTTCACTAGATGGGCGCCACATTCCGCTTGAATCGCCATGGGAGTAACTTGTATCAAGACTTCTTTTTGAATCTTTTCCGTTGAACAGTCTGGCCATTTGGTCGATGGGTCGACGCCATTTGACCTCATTTCTGTATAGAGGACTTGGCATTTGTCCTTAGCCATTGTCTGCTTACAATGATCTCGCAAGCCCTCAATAAAATTACTAGAAGAAGAGTTGCTCGATGATTGGCCCGCGCCTGTGTGATCTGCCGAGGACTGAATACTGAAAAGTAAAAGTGCAACCAAGAGTGTAGATCTCACTTAATCATTATGCATTATCTAAGTGTTGAAATCAAAAGGTGATGGTGAACTAGACTTTAGTTAAAATAAAAAACCCCGCGTGATTGCGCGGGGGTTTAAAAACTTCAATTTGTGCACCGTCTCCTGAAAAGGGAACGGCGTACCTTAAAATGCGAAGACTTTCTCTTTATGTTCCTGCTCTTCTTTACAAGCAATGCACATGGTTGCTACTGGACGAGCTTCGAGTCTTTTAGGTTCGATGGGCTCTTCACACGCATCACATACACCGTACGTTCCGCTGTGAATTTTGGAGAGAGCTACTTCGATTTTTTGAAGTAGAA
Organism: Bdellovibrionia bacterium; assembly: GCA_038216925.1. Taxonomy (GTDB): domain Bacteria; phylum Bdellovibrionota; class Bdellovibrionia; order JABDDW01; family JABDDW01; genus JBBQPV01. The sequence continues at coordinate 2,531 of JBBQPV010000190.1, read as the reverse complement.
TTCTTTCCCGGTCCCTCAGTCTCAGCGCCAAGTTCTGGCTCACTTCAGAAACCGCCAAATCAGTTTCGTCCGCTAAATCATCTGGACTGTGTTGAGCTGCTTCCTTAATCAATCTTCGAGTATTGTTAAGAAGCTCTTCCTTCTGTGAAAGCAGCGTCTTCTTAAATTTCTCTAATTCTTTCGCACGCATGGATTCCCCTCCCGTGAAGCGAAATGAAACTACTAAAACTTCCCCCTAATATAAAAACTTCAGTCTCCAAACAGACTTTGTAAGATTTGTAATGGTGTATCAATGGTTTGTCACTAAAAAAGATCATAACCCCTTAATTTTTCTAGGGTTTGTAACGCCCCGCACCCAATCTAAAGCCCAGTGCTTTAGTTGTCTGCTTTGACGATCTGACCTTTCTGAATGGTTAGTGAGAGAAGATTTTTTTCTATGTCACGGGCAGGATTCACGCTGAGATATCCTATTGCGCCGGGTACCTTAGAAGTCGCCGCCAGTGCGTCTCTCATAGCCTTACGGGTGCTTATGGACCCAGATTGAAGTGCTTTCACTACAACGGCGAGAGAATCAAATCCCTGAGTTTCAAAAACGTCGGGCTTGTAACCAAACAAAGTCTGAAATTCTAGTGTAAATTTTTTCATAGCTGGCCCGGCATCATTGCTAAAAAATTCGTCAACAAAAACCGAATTCTCAACAAACTTAGAAGCGCGTTCTATGGTCTGGGGCGTATTCCAAATGTTAGTTCCCAATAGCGGAATACCATTCACATCATTATACGCAAGCATTGGAGCAATTTGCCCTAGCGCCTTTGGGCTATCGGGAATAAAGATCGCATCAAAATCAACTACTGGCGGGACTAAATCTTTCGGCGGTTTTTCTCTGGCGGTTTTTGGATTCTGAGTTTTTTTCCACTCCGTTAGTCTCAAAGATAATTCTTTGCCTCGATCTTCTTCCACATAAAATGTTCCCACGAGTCTTTGCACCGATTGTCTGAAATCTGTTTCCTCGGGCGAGTAAGACTGCGCACCAGTAATTTGGCCACCGTTGAGGAGAACGTAATCCCAAAACGCAGTGGCGTATTCTGTACCATAAGCATCATTAGGATAAATGATTGCAAAACGTTTGTAGCCACGCACTTTCATGGCGTAATTCACAAGGGCTTTCATCTGCATATCAGGAGTCAGATTATTTCTGAAAATAAAATCACCAATTTCTGTAAGGCCTTGTTTTTGAGATAATGTCAGGCAAGGTACACCAAGCTCTTGGGCTCTCATTGCAACTGTCTGTGCAGTTTTTGCCGCAATATCTCCAATGATAGCGGCAGCATGATCTTCCGTGACCAGGCGATCCACAGCCCTCTTAGCAAGCTCCGGATTTCCTTCACTGTCTATAACGGCAAGTTTAATTGTGTTGGAATATTTAGAATCAAAAACGTGGGCGGCCATCTCTATCCCTCTTAAAACTTTATATCCTTGAGTGGCATATTTCCCGGTGAGCGGCAAAATCACTCCCACTGTGGTGGGGTCAATGCGTTCTTGTGAATCCACAAAATTTGTATATTGGCCGGCCTTCATGGCGTATTCCGTGTCTGGAAATTTCTGTCTCACGATTTCAAATTGAGCTTTGGAAGCAGGCCAAGATTTTTGCTCGTAGTACATTGTTCCAAGTTTGAATCTTGCTACCGCTTCAACGGCGGCAAATTCTTTGGAGTCTGTGATTTCCTCAAGTTGTTTTTGGTTTAAACCTGTCTTTACTATTTCTTCTGCCTTAAAAAGTTCAGCCTGTTTTTCCTGAGGTGATTTTTTGTAGCCCTGAGCGCGCAAAATATCAGAAAGCGCTTCAACACTTTGTCCTTTCAATAGCTTTAATCGTCCGGATAGGTCCAGTGCTTGTCCGTTTAAAACTGCGTCGGCGGGCTCATTTTTAATTCTATACCTGTTGACCAGGCTCATCGCCTCTTCAGTGTGACCTAATTGGGCTTGGCATTGTGCCGCACCCAAGAGAGAGCGATCCACATACTCAGATTTGAAACTTCCGTCAACCACAGCCATCCAATATCGGTAAGCCTTGAAGTAATCATTTTGCTCAAAGTAAATCAGACCAATAAAATAATAGGCATCATCAACCAAGTCATTTGGGGAATTGGTTTGTAAAAAATGAATGAGTTTTTTTTGTGCTTCATTAGTTTTATGGGCTCGATAAAGTGACAGGCCCTCGCGAAATTCCTTCGCCTGTTTTTCTGTAGCCTTAGGAGCAGCACTTCTGGGAGGCTCTTGTTGCTGAGTAGCGCAACTCGCAATGAAAACGCCAATGACGAGAACTAAAATTTTATTTTTCATGATTTCCTTTTAAGATCTTTAATTTTCTCTTTGTATTGTTTCTTCAGCGGAGTTTCAGAATCAATTGAACTGAGCTTTTTTAAAAGATCTTTTTCTTCACCGGTTAAATGCGCAGGTACGTCCACAACTACTTTTACAAATAAATCCCCTCCACCAAAACCACCCAAGTGAGGAAACCCTTTCCCTTT
>JBBQPV010000189.1:0-5032 GCA_038216925.1 Bdellovibrionia bacterium | reverse complement strand
AAACTTTTTATTAAACCAAGATCAACCAACTGATCTATGAGTTTGTCTCCTAATTTTTCAACATTCATCGCCCGTCTACCCACAAAGTGCTTCAGGGATTCCTTCATCCTTGAAACACAAAAAAGATTTCCGCATCTGGTGACGGCTTCACCCTCTGGTTTTGCAGCTGGACTCCCGCAGGCAGGACATTTACTTGGAATTTTAAAAGCCTTTGAGTTTTGCTTTCTCTTTTCAAAAAGCACGCGGACAATTTCTGGGATCACGTCCCCGGCTCGTTGAATTATAACCGAATCTCCTTCTCTAACGTCTTTTCTATCAATCTCGTCTTGGTTGTGTAGGGTGGCATTTCTTACTATCACTCCCCCCACTTTTACCGGCGTCATCACTGCAACTGGAGTAAGGGCGCCGGTGCGCCCCACTTGAATCTCAATATGTTCGATTTTTGTTTCAGCTTGCTCTGGCTGAAATTTAGCCGCGGCTGCCCAGCGCGGACTTCTTGCGATAGTTCCTAAGTTGGTTTGGAGGGCAAGGCTATTTACTTTTACTACAATGCCGTCAATGTCATAGGGAAGTTTGGGACGGGTTTTTTCCATGCCATGGTAATATTTAATTGCGGATCCAATATTGTCGCAAATTTCTGCCCTGTCATTTACTGGAAGACCCCATTTCCCCATTTGATCTTCTAGCTCCCCGTGAGTTTCGATCTTCTCTTTCATTCCTTCCACGGCCCCTGCCCCGTAAAAAAAAGCTTGAAGAGGGCGGGACGCAGTGATGGCAGAATCTAATTGTCTCAAACTTCCAGCGGCGGCATTTCGAGGATTGGCGAAGACCGTTTCCCCGTCGGCTTCTTGTTGAGCGTTAAGTTCTGCGAAATCTTTTTTAAATAATAATATTTCTCCCCGGGCCTCAAATATTTTTGGAGGATTTTTTGTTTTTAGAGAATGGGGAATATTTTTAATGGTTAAAATATTTCTGGTTACGTCTTCACCAACTGTTCCATCCCCTCGTGTGATCGCACGAACTAGCGCCCCTTTTTCATACACGACCTCAATGGCAAGACCATCAAGTTTTGGTTCCGCTAAATATTCAACTGGTGTATCTTGTGTCCAATCCAAAAACTTCAAAACCTTTTCATGAAAAGCGAGAATCTCTTCCGCATTGTAAGTGTTAGAAAGAGAGATCATGGGAGTGCGATGCTCGACTTTGCTAAACTGTTCCGAAGCAGTGCCAGCCACTTTTTGAGTAATGGAATTTTTTTTGAGCGTCGGATAAAGGTTTTCGATTTTCTCCAAAGATTTGACCAGTTTGTCATAGTCAACGTCCGGCACTAGGGGGGCATCCTTTTTATAGTAGTGCTCATCACAAAGAAGGATCATTTTGGTGGCCTGGGCCCAAAAGTTCGCGGCCTTTTCGACCTGCGGCTTCTTTAAAAAAACCTCAAGGGCTTTTTGCAGCTCATAAAACAGTGAATGTGTGGAAGACTTTGCCATATTCGAAAATTAGTCCATTCTAACGCATAAAGCCATTTAAAAGACATTTGATCCGGAGCCTTATTTCCCCTACATTATGGCCCATGACTTCACAATCTAATATCGATAAAAAAACTATTCAAAAAATTGCAGATCTTGCTCAGCTGGCATTAACCCCAGAAGAAGAAAATCTGTACACAGAACAATTGGGCAGCATTGTAAATTACGTGTCCCTTCTTTCAGAAGTTAATACCGACGGCATTGAACCTTTGGTTACGCCCACGGATATGGCATTCACCATGAGAGAGGACGAACCACTTAAACAACTAAGCCCAGAAGAAATAGTGGCAAACAGTCCTGATAAATCTGGAAACCTGTTTAAAGTCCCGCCCGTCCTATAAAGAAAGGTGTCATGAAAGAGTTAGCGTCAAGAATTCAAAAGGGAGAAGTGACCGCACTGTCTATTACCGAGCGCGCCATTAAGCTAGCAAAAGCATCGCAAAAAGATCTTAACGCGTTCATCACAATTTGTGAAAAAGAAGCCTTAGATAAAGCAAAAGCGTTGGACGCTCTTGTAAAAAATGGAAAAACTTTGGGACCGCTTGCTGGAGTCCCCATTGCAGTAAAAGACCTTTTACTGACCACAGGGATCAGAACAACCGCCGGATCAAAAATACTAGATAATTTTATTCCCCCTTATTCCTCAACGGTGGTTCAAAAACTTGAAGCAGCGGGCGCGGTTATAATAGGCAAAACAAATTTAGATGAATTTGCCATGGGCGCCAGCAATGAAAATTCCGCGTATGGTCCGGCAAAAAACCCATGGGATTTAACCAGAGTGCCAGGTGGCTCCAGTGGTGGATCCGCGGCGGCAGTGGCTGCGGGAATTACTTTGGGAGCCATCGGGACAGACACCGGCGGAAGCATTAGAGAGCCCGCAAACTTTTGCGGTATCGTGGGATTAAAACCAACTTATGGGCGAGTCTCAAGATTTGGCGTGGTGGCATTTGCGTCTTCCCTAGATCAAGTGGGGCCCATGTGCAAAACAGTTGAAGATGCGGCCCTCATGCTAGAGGTGATTTCCGGAAAAGACATGAATGATTCCACTTCTGCTAGTGTGGCCACTCAAAAATGGAGTCAAAATATTCCCACAGACGTTAAAGGAATGCGCGTGGGACTTCCTAAAGAATATTTTGTTGAAGGTATTGAGCCTGAGGTAGAAAAAAATGTTAGGCGGTCCATTGAAATTTTAAAAAATGCCGGCGCCACTATTGTGGATATTTCTTTGCCGCACACAAAATACGGCATTGGAGTTTATTATTTGATAGCGCCCTGTGAGGCCAGCGCCAACCTTTCCCGTTATGACGGCATCAGATTTGGCCATCGAGCGAAAAATGTTGCAGATCTCAGTGAGCTTTACAAAAGATCTCGGGGCGAGGGTTTTGGACCCGAGCCAAAAAGAAGAATCATGCTTGGGACTTTTGCCCTCTCCAGCGGCTACTATGATGCGTATTTTAAAAAAGCCTGCAAAGTGCGGCGTCTTATTAGAAATGACTTCACCGAGGCTTTTAAAAAATGTGATGTCATTGCAACCCCAGTGACTACGGGTCCGGCTTTTAAAGTTGGTGAAAAATCCAGTGACCCTTTAGCAATGTATCTCAATGATATTTTCACATTGAGTCCTTCGCTTGCGGGCATTCCCGGGATTTCTCTAAACTGTGGATACTCCAAAGAAGGGTTGCCCACCGGGATTCAATTATTATCAAATCATTTTGAAGAAGATAAAATAATTCGGGCGGCGACAGTGATTGAAAAAAATCAGACTGACGTGAGAAAGGTGCCCTATGGATTATGAATTAGTTGTAGGGCTTGAAGTCCACGCTCAACTTTTAACTAAAACTAAAATATTCTGCCGCTGCTCCACAAGTTTTGGGGCCGGTGACAATGAAAACACGTGCGCCGTTTGTTCGGGGCTTCCTGGCGCGCTCCCCGTCCTTAACAAAAAAGTAGTGGATTTTGCAATTCTCACCGGCCTAGCACTCAATTGTGAAATCAGGGAGAACAACGTTTTCTCTAGAAAAAATTATTTTTATCCCGATCTTCCAAAAGGATATCAAATCACACAATTTGACGAACCCATTTGCCTCAACGGAAAAGTGACATTTTTACTAGACGGAAAAGAAAATACTGTAGGCATTACTCGTATACATATGGAAGAGGACGCCGGAAAAAGTACCCATCACGGAGAATTCAGTTTAATTAATTTAAATCGCAGCAGTGTTCCGTTGTGTGAAATTGTGAGTGAGCCTGATTTCCGGTCAGCAAAGCAGGCGGCGGAATACATGAGATATCTCCACCAGGTTCTCCTTTATTTAAACGTTTGCGACGGAAACATGGATGAGGGAAGCCTTCGATGTGACGCTAACGTGAGTGTGAGAAAAAAGGGAGAGACCAAATTTGGAACCAGGGTAGAAATTAAGAATATTAATAGTTTTAGGTTTGTAGAAAAAGCTATTGATTATGAAGCGGGAAGACAAATTGACCTCATTGAACAAGGCGAATCCATAAAGCAAGAGACAAGACTCTATGACCCGGATAAAAATCGCACAATCAGTATGAGATCCAAAGAAGAAGCCCATGACTATAGATATTTTCCAGAGCCTGATTTATTGCCCTTAACGGTGGACAGAAAATGGGTGGAAAAAATTAAAGAAGGTCTTCCGGAGCTTCCGCTCCAGAAGCATCACCGCTTTGTGAAAGATTATGGAATTCCCGCCTATGATGCGGAGATCTTAGTTCAATCAAGAGCCATGGGAGATTTTTACGAGCAAGTGGCAAAACAGAGTAAAAATCCGAAGGCAGCTAGCAACTGGATCATGGGAGATTTACTTAAAGTTCTGAATGAGCAGAAAAAAGATGTCACCCAGTCACCCGTCACTATTCAACAACTTTCAGATTTAATTCTCAATATAGACGGAACAAAGATTTCAGGGAAGATAGCAAAGACTATTTTTGAAGATCTTGCGGGCGGAAAATATGCCGGTAAATCTGTGGATTCTATTATCTCTGAAAATGGCCTTGCACAGGTTACGGATACAAAAGCTATAGAGTCAGTCATTGATAAAATAATTGCCGCCAACGAGAAGCAAGTCTTGGATTATAGAGGAGGCAGAGACAAAGTATTTGGATTTTTTGTTGGTCAAGTGATGAAAGAAATGAAGGGCCAGGGAAATCCTCAGGTCATTAACGATTTACTTAAGAAGAAACTTAAAGGGGAATAAAATGTTGAAGAAGATTTTTATCGGTCTAGGTGTATTTGTGGCCCTCATATTAGCTGCGATTGTCCTCATCCCCATGTTTGTGGACGTAAACAAATACAGACCGGAAATTCAAAAAATAGTGGAAGACAAGGTCAACGCTGATTTTACTATTGGAGATTTAAAACTTTCTCTTTGGGGTGGAGTTTACGTTAACGTCAGTAAAATCGTTCTTTCTGAGAAGGGAAGTAAGGGGGCAAAAATCATATTTGCCGTTAACGACGCAAAACTTCAAGTTCCGTTCTC